>CAMDCH010000023.1:0-17202 GCA_945889655.1 bacterium HR33 | reverse complement strand
GTCCGGCCTGCGCCGCATCCGCCGCGGCGGTGAGTCCCGCGATCCCGCCGCCGATGACCAGCACATCCGGATGATGGTGCACGACACCGCGACGCGACGGGGTGGTTTCCGTATCGACGTGCCCGATGCCCGCGAAGCGCCGCACGAGCCGTTCCGCGATTCCCCAGAGCGCTTTCGGCCAGATCAGCGTCTTGTATGGCGTCCCGAGCGGCAGGTAGCGCGCGAGCCCGGTGACGAGGGAGAGGACGTCAACGTCGGTGGACGGCCAGCCGATGTCGCGCCGGATGCGCTGGTTCTCACGCGCAGGAACGCAGCAGGAGCGGACGGCAGGCTCGCCGTCCACCGACACCAGGCATCCGGCGCAGTCGCCGGTGAGGCAGTAGGGCGCGCGCGGACGGCGGTACTTGAACGAGCGGGTGAAGACGCGGACACCGGCGCGCCAGAGGGCGGACGCGATGGAGTCGCCGTCCTTCGCCTCGATGCGCCGGCCCTCGAATTCAACGAACGTCGTACACCTCGTTGGTGACCGTGTCACGATCGACGGTCAGCCAGCGGCGGCAGCCGGCGAAGTGGAACCAACGTTCGGCCTGCCGGCCCGCGACGTTTTCCGGGAGCCAGACGCGCCGGTATTCCTCTTCGGAGGAGGGGCTCGGGGAGGGGCCGGGGGAGGGGCCCGGCTCGACGCCGGCGCGCAGCTCGCCCCCGAACCAGAACTCGGGGTACGGCCGTTTGCCGCAGTTGGGGCAGTTCAGTTGAAAGGCCACGCGGCGACTAGACTAGCAGTCACCGCAAGCTCTCTCAAGGGTTCGCGCGGATTCTTCCGCCGCCTTATCATCCGGCACATATGAGCACCTCGGCACGACCAGCCATCGCGGCAGCACGCGCCCGGCTGGCGGATTTCTTCGCCCCCCGGCAAACCCGAGCCGGCGTCACCGCCCGGCGTCTCCTCGGCGCGGCAGCCCCGGGCGACCCCGTGCTGGCGGACCACCTGATCCGCGAGATGCGCGAACGAACCCGCATGGACGGCAGCACCGATGGGTCACTGGTGAAATCGTCCTGGACCCTGCTCGGCCTGGTCCAGCTGGACTGCCCGCCGGACCATGCCAGCGTGGTTCGCACCGGTGGCTGGATCCTCGCCCGCCAGAACCAGCCGGGGCGATTCGGCGAAGGGTGCGATGACGAGCGCCACAACCGCGGCCTCTGCCAGCACGCGCTCGCCGGGTTTTTCACACCGGGATCCGTGGACGACCTCATCGCGCCGCTCACCTTCCCGATCGGCGTGACGCTCGCGGACGAGGGCGAAGCGCGCTTCGCCGCGAGCTGTCTCGCCCTGCGGGCCATGCTCCGCGCGCGCCAGGAACGCCGGCAGGGCATCGTGGACCACGTGGTTTCGCTGCTGAATCTCGGAGAGATCTGGGGTGGCTGGGCCGGTCCCTGGTCACCGGACCTCGTGCTATTCGCGCTGGGCGGCGTGGCGTCGGCACCGCTGGATCACCGCGAGAAGGTGGAACGGCTCGCTGACCAGGTCGCGCGCCGTCAGCGGAAGGATGGCGCGTGGGACGTCGCCGACGACATTCACGCGGCGGACGTCATGCTTGCCATTCCCAGCGCCACGGCGCAGGCCGCAGTGAAGGCAGCCGGGCCGGTGATTGCCGCCATGGTGGGCGAGCTGGCGACGGACGCCACGGAGGAGCGTTCGCTCGTTGCGCTCCGGGCGCTGCTCGCGTCGGCCTAGCCGGTCCCCATTCCGCTGCGAATCAGCCACCAGGTGCCGACCGCCGCGCTGGCCGCCGCCGTTCCGAAGGCAACCGCCCGTGCCAGCCGCTCGAACGACGCCGCGCGCGAAACGGCGACCGCCGCCAGTCCCGCATACGCGCCCATCCCCGCGGTCGTGCCGAGCCCGAAGAGCACCAGGTACGTGATCGCCGCGGACATCGAGGGCATCAGCGTGACGGGAATGAGCGCGACCACCGGTGCGGTGCCCGCCAGTCCGTGCAAGGCTCCGACCATGGTGGAGAGGTGCGCGTGGTGATGATGGCCACGGGCGTCACGCGAAACGTGGAGCCGACGCGCGTTCCGCCACGCCCAGAAGCCCACCGCGATCAGAGCCAGGCCAACGGCTATCTCGGCGTAGCGCTCGAAGGAAGGCGGAATCGTGAGGCCGCTCCACGCGAGCAATCCGCCGACCACCAGGACCGCAAGCGAATGTCCCAAGCCCCACTTGAGACCGAAGGTCGCGGCGGAACCCAGCCGGGTTTCACCACCGACGAAGGCGGTGACCGCCACCATGTGATCGACTTCGAGGGCGTGCGCCGCGCCGAGCGTGAAGGCCGCCGCGTATGCGGCGAGCGGTCCGTCCATGTGCATCCCGGAGAAAGTCAGTGACCGGGTCCGTGCCGGCACCCATCCGGCTCACGTCGCTGTCTCACGGCGCCGGCTGCGCGTGCAAGCTCGGGTACGACGAGCTGAGCGCCGTGCTGCGACACATTCCCGCCGTGAGCGATCCCCGCGTGCTGGTGGATGCCGCGACGCGGGACGACGCGGCCGTCTTCCAGCTCACGCCCGACCGCGCGATCGTCGCGACCGTGGACTTTTTCGCGCCCGTGGTGGACGACCCGTACGACTTCGGGGCCATCGCGGCGGCCAACGCGCTCAGCGACCTCTACGCCATGGGCGCGACGCCGCTGCTGGCCCTCAACATACTCGCGTGGCCGCGCAAGCCCGAGATGCTGGCGCTGCTGGGTGACGTGTTGCGCGGAGGCGCGGACATCGCGCGCGACGCCGGCGCGCTCGTGCTCGGCGGGCATTCCATCGACGATCCCGAGCCCAAGTTCGGGATGGTGGCGATCGGCGAAGTACACCCGAAGGAGATCATCGCCAACTCGGGCGCGCGGCCCGGTGACCGGCTGATCCTGACCAAGGCGCTGGGGACCGGGATCCTCACGACGGCGCTGAAGCGCGACCTGGCCACCGAGGCCGACATCGCCCCGGCGGTCGAGTCGATGAAAGCGCTCAACCGGCCGGGGTGGCGCGCCATGATGGGAATGCGGACTGCCATTCACGCCGCGACGGACGTGACCGGGTTTGGCCTGCTGGGCCACCTTCGCAACATCCTCGCCGCGAGCGGAGTGAGCGCGCGCCTTCGAGCCGGCGCGATTCCCATGCTGCCGCTCGCGCGCGAGCTGACCGGCCGTGGGGCCGTGCCCGGTGGCACCGAGCGTAACCGAAAGGCGTCGGCGCCTTACACGCGCTGGGCCGAAGGCGTAACCGAATCGGACCGCGTGCTGCTCAATGACGCGCAGACTTCGGGCGGCCTGCTCATCGCGGTAGATTCGTCGCGCGCCGGCGAGCTGGTGAAAGCCCTCCGGAAGGAAGGGACGCTCGAGGCAGCGGAGATCGGCGAGATCACCGACGGGCGCGACGGAATCGTGGAGGTATCGCCTGCATAAGGAAGAGCCCACCCGCGGAGTGGCCGTGGTGCACGCGGATGAGTCCTGCCTGGGGAACGGCCGGGAAGGCCTTACGCCGGGCGGCGCGGGGTCCCTGATCGAAGTCCGGGTGGGCGGAAGCGTGACCCGGCACGACGTGTACATTTCCGCGCCCGACACGACCAACAACCGGATGGCTCTTTCTGGCGCCATCGCGACGTTTGCGCTGCTGTCCAGCAAAGGACGCCGGCTGAAAGTCCGCTACGTGTCCGACTCGGAGTACCTCGTGAAGGGGATGACCGAGTGGGTGCCGGGCTGGGAAAAACGGGGATGGACCCGGAAGGGCGGCGCGCTCGAGAACGTGGAGCTGTGGCAGGCCCTGGCGCAGGTGAGCCGGAAGCACGAAGCAACCTGGCGGTGGGTGCGTGGCCACGCCGGTCACGCGAAAAACGAGTACACCAACGACCTCGCCGTGAAGGCCGCCACCGAGCAGGACATGTCGGAGGGGGCGGTCGCCTCGGGCTTCGACGCATGGCTCCAGGCGAAACGCGCGAAGGGCAAGTTCACCGACTACGACCCCGATGCCGATTTCACCTCGCTGGAAGGGGAGCTGCTGAAACGGACATGAGCGTATCCAAGGATGGAGTCCCCGCGAACACCCACGCCCTCAACCTGCTGGCTGACGGCAACGAGGCGGACACGGGACGAATCCCGCTCTACGAGGTCTACATGCGCATGGCCGAGGAGCTGGCCAAGCGTTCAACGTGCGTGCGATTGCAGGTCGGGACGGTGGTCACGGACGCGCTGCTCCAGAACGTTCTCGCCATCGGCTACAATGGGAACGCACGTGGCCTGCCGAACAAGTGCGACACCAGCGTTCCTGGCCAGTGCGGCTGCATCCACTCGGAAGTGAACGCGCTGGTGAAAGCCCCGGGGGCTACGCGCGACAAGGTCGTGTTCGTCACCAATTCGCCCTGCGTGATGTGCGCCAAGCTGATGATCAACTCTGGCGTGACGCACGTGTTCTACCGCCGGGCGTACCGCGATCCGAGCGGCGTGGAGCTGCTGGCGACCGCGGGCGTGTCTCCCGTGCTCTACGACAAATGGGAGAAGGCGTGGCGATGAAGGAAGTGGACGAGGTCGCCCGGATGTTCCGGCGGCTGGTGGAGGTCCTGGCAAACCAGGGCCGTGTCCACGATTTCATCCTGTTCCCCGAGCTGTACGAGAAAGTCATCCCGTACCGGTCCAACCGGACGTCGCTGCAATTCGATACCAACCAGGACTACGAGATGACGCTCCTCCGTCTCCTGTCGGGGGAGCAGGGATTCGTGGAAGTGGATCCGCCGGAGGTCGCGACCATCCTCAGCCTCGAGGCGCGCTCCATCAATCCTGACCCGGCGGCGTTCCGGCGCTTTGACAAGGCGCGGGCGAAGCTGAGCCAACAGGCGGTGCGCGAAATCCTCGCTGCGCACGACGCCTACGCTCCGCCAACGCCGCTCGACGAAATCCCGCTGATCGATCAGCTCGAGCTGCCGCCTGCGGTGGAAGGGCGCCTGGCACCACCACCCAGGATCGAATTCGACGAGCCCGAACCCACCGCGGCCCCAGCGGCCGGGCCGTTCCCCGAGCAATGCCCGCAATGCAGCAAGAAGCTGCCCAGTGCGCGGGCAGTGAATTTCTGCCCGCACTGCGGCGGGAACGTGAAGGTGCGAGACTGCCCGCAATGCGGCACGCAGCTGGACCTGGACTGGCGGCACTGCGTGACGTGCGGCTACCGCGTGACATGATCGCGGGCTGACGTGCGAGACCTGCGGATCGCCGTGATCGCCGGCGACGGGATTGGTCCCGAGGTGATCGAGGCCGCGATCCCGGCCATTGAAATCGCCGCACGTTCCGAAGGCGCGAGGCTGCTTTGGGAGCGGCTCCCCTATGGCGCCGATCACTACCTGAAGACCGGCGAAACTCTTCCCGACAAGGCGTTCGAGCACCTTCGTGACCACGCCGACGCCATTCTCCTCGGCGCGGTAGGAGACCCGCGCGTCCCTGGCAACGAGCACGCCCGCGACATCTTGCTGGGACTCCGCTTCAGGCTGGATCTGTACATCAACTTCCGTCCCAGCGTGTTGTTGAGTCCGGATCTGTCCCCACTCTGGACGGTTAGACGGTTAGACGGTCAGACGGTCAATGAGACCCCGACCATCGACTTTGTGATTTTTCGCGAGAACACCGAGGGGCCATATCTTGCTCGAGGCAGCACAAAGTTTCAGGGGACGGCTGACGAGGAGCAGATCTCGGAGGACGTGAACACCGCGGCGAAAGTGGAGCGCATCATTCGCGCGGCGTTCGAGTGGGCCAGGGAGAACGGAAAGTCGCTGGTCACGATGGCGGACAAGTCGAACGCCATACCCGCGCACGGGATCTGGCAGCGGATCTTCAAGTCGGTAGGCGAGCAGTTCAGCAAGATCACCCGCGAGCACCGCTACGTAGACGCGCTGGCGATGGAGCTGGTGCAGCGTCCGGAACGGTTCCAGGTGATCGTCACGACCAACCTCTTCGGGGATATCCTCTCGGACCTTGGAGCGGGACTCGTCGGCGGTCTGGGGATCGCCGCGAGCGCCAATCTCCATCCGGGTCGGCCCGGACTGTTCGAACCGGTCCACGGCTCCGCGCCCGCGCAGGGCGGCAAGAACACCGCGAACCCGATGGCCGCGGTCCTCACCGGCGGCCTCATGCTCGCGAGCCTTGGCATGAAAGACGCGAATCGAAGACTCGAGGGCGCCGTGAAAGCCGCACTCGCCGAAGGAGTCCGAACCGCTGACGTGGGAGGGACTTCCACAACTTCTGACGTAGGCAGCTGGCTCGCGAAGAAAGTTTCCCGCTAGATTCCAGCCTTCGCACCAGTTCCTTCCTTACTATAGGGCGGGGCCGCAGTGAAGACTCAAGGCAAACAGTCCGACGTGGTTTTCCTGTCGGGTGTCCGGACCGGATTCGGCACCTTTGGCGGGACCCTCAAAGACTTCTCCGCAACTGACTTAGGCGTGGTCGCCGCGAAGCACGCGGTCGAGCGGTCCAAAGTTGCTCCGGACCAGTTCGACCACGTGGTTTTCGGGAACGCCCAGCAGACCTCGGCCGACGCCATCTACCTCGCACGGCATATCGGGTTGCGGGCCGGCCTCCCCATCGAGGTCCCAGCCGTCACGGTCAATCGCCTTTGCGGGTCAGGGTTTGAATCCATCGTCCAGGGCGCGCAGCAGATCCTTCTCGGTGAGTCGCAGGTGGTGCTGGCGGGTGGAGCAGAGTCCATGAGCCAGGCGCCGCACGTGGTGCGCGGCGCACGATGGGGAATCCGTCTCGGCCCGGGGCAACCGCTCGAAGACTCGCTGTGGGAAGCGCTCAAGGACCCGCAATGCGGCATGTCGATGGCCGAGACCGCGGAGTCGCTCGCTGAGAAGTACAAGCTGACGCGGGAAGAGGTGGACCAGGTCGCCCTGCGCAGCCAGCAGACCGCGAAGAAGGCGTGGGACGCGGGTCTCTTCCAGGACGAGGTCGTTCCCGTGCAGGTGAAGGACCCGAAGACGAAGCAGATGGTGGACTGGCGCGCGGACGAGCACATGCGCCCGAACACCACGCTCGAAATCCTGCTGGGCCTGAAGCCCTACTTCAGGAAGGATGGAATGGTCACCGCGGGCAACGCGTCAGGGATCTGCGACGGTGCGGCTGCCACCGTGCTCGCCAGCGAGGAGTTCGCGAAGTCAAAGGGACTGAAGCCCATCGGCCGGCTGGTGTCGTGGGCCGTGGCCGGTGTGGAGCCCAAGCACATGGGTATCGGGCCGGCGCCCGCGGCCCGCAAGGCGCTCGCGAAGGCCGGCCTGAAACTGGAAGAGATGGATCTCGTCGAGGTAAACGAGGCCTTTGCGCCGCAGTACCTCGCGGTGGAAAAGGAGCTCGGGCTGGATCGCAACCGCACCAACACGCACGGCGGCGCGATCGCGATCGGTCACCCGCTGGCTGCCAGCGGAACGCGCATCACGATTCACCTGCTGCACGCCCTGCGGCAGCAGAAGAAGCGCTACGGCCTGGGATCGGCGTGCATCGGCGGCGGGCAGGGCGCCGCAGTCATCGTGGAGGCGTACTGATGCCTGTTCTCCTTATCGCTCTAGCTGGCTCGATCGTCTACCTGTTCGGAAGCCTGCGGATCCTGCGTCAGTACGAGCGCGGGGTCACGTTCTTTCTCGGCAAGTACTGGGGCACCAAGGGGCCGGGGCTCGTCTTCGTCCCCGCGCTCTTCTCGCACATGGTCCGCGTGTCGCTCCGGACCATGGCGATGGACATCCCGCCCCAGGACGTGATCACGCGGGACAACGTGTCCATCAAGGTGAACGCGGTGCTGTACATGAAGGTGAAGAATCCCAGTCTCGCGGTCATCGAGATCGAGAACTACCTCTACGCCACCAGCCAGCTCGCGCAGACCACGCTCCGAAGTGTTCTCGGCGAGGTGCAGATGGACGAGGTCCTGGCCGATCGCGAGAAGATCAACGCCATCCTGAAGAAGATCGTGGACGAACGGACCGAGGCGTGGGGCATCGAAGTCTCGGCCGTGGAAGTGAAGGACGTGGACCTGCCGCCCGAGATGAAACGGGCCATGGCCCGCCAGGCGGAAGCGGAGCGCGAGCGGCGCGCCAAGGTGATCGCGGCCGAGGGCGAGTACCAGGCGTCCGGCCGGCTGGCGGAAGCGGCGGCGATGATCAGCTCACAGCCCGCGGCTCTCACACTGCGCTACCTCCAGACCGTGGCCGAAGTGGCAGCGGAGAACAAGTCCACCATGGTGCTACCGGTACCACTGGACCTCATGGGACCGTTCCAGGAATTCATAAGGCGGGGCGGGATCCAGCTGCCCGCGGGCGAGCCGGTGCCGTCCACGACGGGGCTGCCGTCGTCCACCGGCACACCGGTTCCCCGCATCAACCCGGCCACGGCGCCCGCGGAGTTCCTGGCCCAGAAGTGAGCGGAAACCTTCCGACCGGTCCGCGCATGGACCGGGCAGCGATCGAGCGCATCATCAAGCGCGCCGCCGAGCTGCAGGCAAACGAGCGGGACATCGGCGACGGCCTGACCGAGAAGGAGATGTTGCAGCTCGGCCAGGACGTGGGCATTCCGGATGCCTACCTCAAGCAGGCCATGCTCGAGGAGCAGGCCCGCATTGATACCTCCGGCGAGACCGGACTGATCGCGGCGCTCGCAGGGCCGCGGTTCGTGAGTGCCACGCGCTCGATCGCGGGTGAGGCGGCGAGGGTGGAGCGGTCGCTCCAGCTCTGGATGTCGGAGAGCGAGCTGTTGCAGGTGCGCCGCCGGTTCCCCCAGCAGACGTCATGGGAAGCAAAGCGGGGCGCCTTTGCCTCGCTCCGCCGGGCCATGGGCGTTGGCGGCCGTCCATACTTTCTCACTCAGGCGCGCGAGGTCATCGGCGCGGTAACGCCGCTCGACACTGGGCGGTGCCACGTGCGCCTCGTCGCCGATCTCTCCAACATGCGATCGCAGCGCGCCGGCTGGGCGATAGGAATCGGAACGGCCGGCACCGCCGCCACCATCATCGCGTCGGCGATCGGGGTGCTGGGGCCCGTGGCGTGGATACCGCTGGTCCTGGCGGGTGTTGGCGGAATGACCATCCTGCGGACACGGGGTGGTGAGATCGAGCGGGTACAAACGGCGCTGGAGCAGATCCTGGATCACCTGGAGCAGGGCGACCACGAGCCCCAGAGACAACTCGGTGGCCCACGGCCTAGCGCCTTTGTGCGTATCGCGGATGAGCTGCTGAAGAACCTGGGACCGGGGAAGCGGTCGGGCGGGTAGGCGGGTAGACGGACTAGGAACAGACATCCCATCAAAGAGAAAGCGAAAATGGCGCAGATAAAGACTGTCGGTGTACTGGGATGCGGATTGATGGGAAGCGGCATTGCGCAGGTCGCCGCGTCCGCCGGCTTCAGCACGATCGTGCGCGAGGTCACGGATGAGCTGAATGCGCGGGGTAAGGCGGGGATCACCCGCTCGCTCGACAAGTTCGTCGAGAAGCAGAAGATGTCCCAGGCCGACCGCGATGCCACGCTGGGGCGCCTCAGCTTCGTCACCAAGGTGGCGGACCTCAAGCCGTGCGACATCGTGATCGAGGCTGTCACCGAGGATCTCGAGCTCAAGAACATGCTGTGGAAGGAGCTCGATGCGCTCTGCGGACCGGACACCATCTTTGCCTCCAACACGTCGAGCCTGACCGTCGCCGCCATGGCCGGCGCCACGAAGCGCGCCGACCGTTTCGTCGGCCTGCATTTCTTCAATCCCGTTCCGCTCATGAAGCTGGTCGAAGTCGTGAAGACCGTGACCACCAGCCGCACCGCCTTTGACCGCACATTTGCCTTCGCCAAGGCGATTGGGAAGGAGCCGGTGGCGGCGCGCGACAATTCCGGATTCATCGTGAACCTGCTGCTGGTCCCCTACCTCCTCGGCTCCATTCGCGCGCTGGAGCAGGGCGTAGGCAGCGTGCCGGACATGGACAAGGCGATGATGCTGGGCTGCGGCTACCCGATGGGACCGTTCACGCTGCTCGATTTCGTTGGCCTGGACACCACGTACAAGATCGCGGAGATCATGTTCGACGAATACCGCGAGCAGCACTACGCGCCGCCCCCGCTGCTCAAGCGGATGGTGCTCTCCGGGATGTATGGAAAGAAGTCGGGCAAGGGGTTCTACGACTATTCCACGAATCCGCCGGCGCTTTCGGAACTCGGGCTCTAGGCCCGTGACCATACCGGAGCTGCACGCCGCCCTCAACGATTTTCCCCTGGTCCTTTTGCTCGCCTCCGTGGTCTTTGACCTGTTTGGCACGTCCGGGAAGAACGAGGGCATGGTAGCGGCTTACTTCTGTGTCGTCAGCGCCGCTGGCAGCGCGATCCTCGCACTGGTGTCTGGTCTTCTCGCCGAGCGGAGCATCGAGCAGTCACCGGCGCTGCATCAGCTCGTGGAGAACCATGAAACGCTGGGCATTGGCCTGACCCTGACGGTCGTAGGGCTCGCAGCCTGGCGCCTCTGGCGGAGGAACCGCTTTACTCCCCCGGAGCAGCAGTCATACATCATGATCGCGGTGACCGCATCGCTGGCGATGATCTGGCTGGCGCACCTGGGTGGCAACATGGTTTTCGACCATGGGGCTGGAGTCGTGCCCCGGTGACCAGGACGAGACGCCTCGCCCTGGGAACCTCCATCTTCGCGGTCGTGCTCTCCTGTGCCGCGGCCAACACCCGGCCCGCCACGCGCCCCTTCCCTCTCGCGTCGTTCGACACGCTCGTCGGGCAGCCGAACGTCCTTATCGATTCGGCGCGCAGCAGCATCACGCGGCTCGGGATGCAGGTGGCGGCTGTGAGCGCGCGCGAGGGTTATCTCGAGACCCGGTGGTTCGACGCACGGTCGCGCACGTCCCATCGCTACAACACCAACCCCGAGCATCTCGTCCGGCTCCGCGTGTGGACTGACCTTGTCACACCGAAAGAGAGCCAGGTCGTAGTGGAGGCGGTATCGCGATCGTCCGTGGATCCGTCCGTCCCGGATCGCGAGCTGGAAATCGTATCCGGCGCGGGTGACTCATTGACGAGCACCGTTCGAACCGACTTGAAAAAGGCGTTTCCCGCAGGCGGGAAGGTCCAGCAGGCTCGTTAGCCTCCCGGCTTCGCCTTACCACCCCCCTCATTCCGGGCGATATTCAGGGTGATGCCCTTGACTGCGCCCGCCGACCGCGCCTTCTGCCGCGAGATGCTCCCCAAGGTCTCGCGCACCTTCGCCCTCTGCATCCGGTTTCTGCCGCCGGGGGTCGAGTACGCGGTGCTGGTCGCCTACCTGCTGTGCCGGATCGCAGATACCATCGAAGACACCGTTCGTCTTTCCGCCGCCGATAAGCGGCGGCTGCTCGCGATTTTTTCCGCGCTCCTCGATGAGGGCGCGGGGGACGCGGGCGCGCTGCGCCGCGCATTCCTTGATCCCGTAACGTACGATGAATCGCTCGCGCTCGAGGCCGACCGCGTGCTCCGGGAGTTCCGCGGCCTCCCGGCGGACCAGCGTTCAGCTGTACGGCCGTGGGTCCAGGAGATGTGCGCCGGGATGGCCACGTTCGCGACCGATGGCTCAGGGCAGCTGGAGGCATTGGCCAGCGTAGAGGAGCTCGACCGGTACTGCTACTTCGTAGCGGGAACGGTGGGACACCTGCTGACGGCGCTGTTTCTTCTGCATCACGGTCGCGCGACCGAACAGCGGCGCAAGCAGCTGGAGTCGCTGGCTACGAGTTTTGGTCTGGGTCTCCAGCTGACCAACATCATCAAGGACATCGCCGATGACCGGCAGCGGGGCCGCAGCTACGTGCCGCGGCAGCTGACCCAGCTGGTTGGCATCGATCCCGAGCAGATCCAGGACGCCGGGCACGTGGACCAGTCGCGCGAGGTGATGGAGCTGCTGATCGAGAAGGCCAGCGGCCACCTCCGTGACGCGCTCGACTACTGCATCGCCCTTCCCCGCTCGCAATACAGTATCCGGCTCTTCTGCCTTACCTCTCTATACTTTGCCGTCCGTACCCTCCACCGGGCCAAGCACGACCCCCGGCTGCTGGACCCCACCCACAAGGTGAAGATCACCCGCGCCGAGGTGTACCGGACGGTGCTGGTGGCCCATGTGGTGGCGCCGATGAACTCGCTGGTGCGGGCGTACTTCCGGCATCTTGCCGGGGGGATGGCGGCAACAGCCTAGGCGGGTAGGCGGGCAGGAGACCTGAATCGGTATCAAGAATCGGCACAGCTACCCGCCTGCCCGCCAACCCGCCTATCGCTGTGATCCCCGCCACTTCCGGCTTTTAGAGATTTGCTACATTCCCGGGAGATGAATAGCGCTCCTTCCGGCTTCCACGGCCCGTTTTTCACCGATTTTCCGACGCGCGCAGCCTACAGCGAGGGTGCCGGCCCCTACCGGATCGTCCCGCTGGCGGTGGCCGTTCCCGGTGATCTGGACGACCTGCGTCGCCTCGTGAACCATGCGGCGGAGCATGGAGTTGCCCTGACCCCGCGGGGTGCGGGCAGCGGTATCCCCGGCAACAACGTCGGTCCGGGCGTCGTGGTGGACATGCGCCTCTTCCGCTCCCCCCTCACGGTCTCCGACGAAGGGGTCGGCAACGCCGGCGCGGCGGTGACCTGGGCCGACCTGAACCGGGCTGCCGGCGAGAAGGGGTTCCGGATCGGGCCCAATCCCTCGAGTGGCCATGCCTGCACCATCGGTGGCATGGTGGCGACCAATGCCGCCGGCGCCCGGAGCGTGCGGACCGGCAGTGTGCGCAAATGGATTCGCGGGGTCGAGATGGTCACCGCCGACGGCGAAATCGGCTGGTTTGGGCGGGAGGGAACGCGCCGCAAGCGCCGCACCCCGACACCCGGACAGGAGCGCTCCCACAATCCCCTGCTCGCGATGCCGCGGCGCTTCGACGTGGGCGCCGGCCTGGCCATCGGTGATTCCACCGCCGAAGTCCGCGCCCGCTTCCCGAAGACGGCCAAGAACTCGTCCGGCTACGCGCTCGACCAGTTCCTCCAGACCAACGAGCTGCTCGATCTCATCATCGGGTCCGAAGGCACCCTCGGCATCGTCACGCGGGTCGAGATGACCCTCGAGCCGCTTCCGAAGTCGGTCTCCTCCGTGCTCCTGGCGCTGCCCGATCTCGGATCGCTTGCCGACATCGTCGGCGAGCTGCGGACGCTCGATCCGGGCGCCATCGAACTGATGGACCGGACACTTCTCTCGATAGCCGCACCGAAGCTGCCCTTCAGCGTGACCGGCATCGAGGCGGTGCTGCTGGTGGACTTCGAGCGCGGAGCTGCTGAGGAAGCAGGCGACGCCGCAGAACGCGCCCGGACCCAACTCTCGGACCGCTGCGTGCGGTTCGAGACAGCCCTTACGGAAGACGAGCGAGATCAACTCTGGAAGGTGCGCCACGCCGCGAGCCCGATGCTCGCGGCGCTGCCAGCCAACCGCCGTTCGCTCCAGGTGATCGAGGACGGCTGCGTGCCCGTCGCCATGCTCGGCCGCTACCTGGAAGGCGTGCGAGCGGTGGGAAAGAAGGCGGGCGTCGAGGTCGTCGCGTTCGGCCACGCGGGTGACGGTCACCTGCACGTCAATGCGCTCGCGGACACGGACGAACCCGGCTTCGCCGACCGGCTGGCCACGCTGCTCGCGGACGTGACCGCTCTGCTGGTGGAGCTCGGCGGGACGGCGAGCGGCGAGCACGGCGACGGCCGGCTGCGCGCGCCGGTGCTGGAACGCGTCTACGGCAGGAAGGTGATGGACCTGTTCGCGGCGGTGAAGCACTCCTTCGATCCCGAGGGCATCATGAACCCCGGCGTCATCCTGCCGGTAGCGGGACGGAGCTCGCTCGCAAATCTCAAGGTGGGCGCGGACGCCGAAGCGATTCCCGAAGACGTGGAGCAGCAACTGCGGATCGTCGAGCGGTCCGGTGAATGGAACGTGGCCAAGAACGAGCTGGTGGCGCGGTGAAGCAGTATCTCGACCTGGTGCGTCACATCCTCGCGCACGGGACCGAGAAGAGCGACCGCACCGGCACAGGAACCCTGTCAGTCTTCGGCCACCAGTCCCGGTACGACCTCTCCGAAGGATTCCCGCTCGTCACCACCAAGAAGCTCCACTTCAAGTCGATCGCGCACGAGCTGATCTGGTTCCTCCGGGGCGAGACGAACACCGCGTACCTCAAGGAGAACGGCGTCAGCATCTGGGACGAGTGGGCCGACGCGAAGGGCGAGCTGGGCCCGGTGTACGGCTACCAGTGGCGTCACTGGCCGGTGCCTGGTGGCGGCGAGATCGACCAGATCAGGAACGTGGTCGAGCAGATCCGGAAGAATCCGGATTCGCGACGGCTGATCGTGAGCGCCTGGAACGTGGCGGACCTGCCACGCATGGCGTTGGCACCATGCCACGTCATGTTCCAGTTCTACGTGGCTGACGGCCGGCTCTCCTGCCAGATGTACCAGCGGAGCGCCGACGTTTTCCTGGGCGTGCCGTTCAACATCGCGTCGTATGCGCTGCTCACGATGATGATCGCCCAGGTCACGCACCTCCGACCCGGCGACTTCGTGCACACGCTGGGTGACGCGCACCTCTACCTGAACCACCTGGAGCAGGCGAAGCTGCAGCTCACCCGCGAACCGCATCCGTTGCCGACGTTGCGCTTGAACCCGGCGGTGACCTCGCTGGCCGGCTTCACCTTCGACGACTTCGAGCTGGAGAACTACCAGCCCCATCCCCACATCCCGGCGCGGGTCGCGGTCTGATCGTTTCCCTGGTTGCGGCGATGTCCGAGAACCGGGTCATCGGACGCGCCAACGCCATTCCCTGGCATCTTCCTGCTGATTTCAAGTTTTTCAAGAATCTCACGATGGGCCACACGCTCATCATGGGGCGAAAGACGTTTGATTCGGTCGGGAGGGCATTGCCCGGCCGCCGGTCGATTGTTCTGACTCGCGATGCCAGGTGGACAGCACCCGGCGCGGAAACGGCCCGTGACCTGGCTGGCGCGCTCGCCATGACCGCGGGAGAGACCGAGGTCTTCGTGGTGGGCGGCGCGAACGTGTACCAGCAGGCGATGCCGGACGCCGACCGCATCTATCTCACGCTCGTGCACTCGACGGTTGAAGGTGACACGTTCTTCCCGGAGATAGATGGCGAGCGCTGGGTGCTGATGGATGAACGCCGGCACGCGGCTGATCCGACAAACGAATTTGCGATGACGTTTCAGCGATACGAGAGGAAAAATCAGTAGCAGCCCCTGCATAAAAAGTCCGCAGTTTATTCGAAAGTTCAGATACACCCGCACGCAAGTGCTTTGATCACCGGAGTTTTCGTCGACGCAGCCTATTGCATATCCATTCATTTTTCTTTATCGTGATGCGCAACAACAAGATAGACACGGAGTTCGATGCGCCTCGGGCTCGCATACAACCAGCGGCCACAACAAAACGCCGACATAAACTCCCAGTCCACCGAAGATGAATTCGTGGAGTGGGACGAGCCGTCTACCATACAAGCCGTCGCGGATGCGCTCCGTGCTCTCGGCAGCGTCACTCTCCTCGAAGCAGTCGATGATTTCTCCGCGCGGCTCGACGCCGCGCGTCCCGACCTTCTTTTCAACATGGCCGAGGGTCGCAGCGGCCCCAATCGCGAATCTCACGTGCCGGCGATCGCCGAGTTCCTCGGCGTCCGCTACACGGGCAGCGATCCGCTGACGCTGTCGCTCGCGCTCCACAAGGCACGGACCAAGGAAATCCTCGCGCAGCGGCACATCCCCACGGCCCCGTGGGTGCTGGTCGAATCCACCGACGATCTCCATGCGCTCCAGCGGGCACGCGTCTACCCCGCCTTCCTCAAGCCCGTGTGGGAAGGCTCCTCCAAGGGCATCAGCCAGGCGAACTACTGCGAAACGGCAGCCGCGGCTGCCGAGCGGGCAGAGTTCTTGCTGAATACATACCGGCAGCCTGTTCTGGTCGAGGCCTATCTGCCGGGGGAAGAGTTCACGGTGGCGATCATGGGTAATGGGCGGGACACAACGACGCTCCCGCTGATCCGGTACCGGTTCGACGAGCTGCCGAAAGGCGCCCTGCCGGTCATGGGATACGAAGCCAAGTGGGTATGGGACACCCGGGACGCCGCCATCGAGGTCCTCGAGTGTCCCGCGGACGTGTCTGCACCCACCGCCCGCGCCATCCGCGACACGGCATTGGCGGCCTACCGGGCGCTGGGTTGCCGGGACTGGGCGCGGATCGACGTGCGCCTGGATCACGCCTGCGTGCCGCACATCATCGAAATCAATCCGCTGCCGGGCATCATCCCGAACCTGGCGGACAACAGCTGCTTTCCCCGGGCCGCCGCGGCCCACGGCATGAGCTACGACGAGCTGATCCAGTCCGTCGTGCGCATCGCGTGGCGGCGGCTCATCGGCAAGGACCTCCTGGTGCCCAGCCTGGCCGGGGCGGCTGACTGAAAGTCGTCATCCTCTACGACGGCGTTGCCACCGACTGGACCGCGGAGGAGATCTCCTCGGTCATGAAGCCGGTGAACGAAATCGCGAAGATCCTCTCCGACGCGGGGCACGAGGTCGCCCGGGTCGGCGTCCGTCACGATCTCCGCTGGCTGCCAAAGGCTCGCGCCGCCGACCTCATCTTCAATCTCTGCGAGGGCATCAACGGGGTCGGCAAGTGGGAAGACCTCGTGGCCGCCACCATCGAGCTCGCCGGCATCCCCATGACCGGTTGCAGCTCGTGGACCATCACCCTCTGCCATAACAAGGCGATCGTGAACGCGGTGCTCCAGGCGGCCGAGTTGCCGGTGCCGCGCTGGGTCGTTCCACGCGGTCATCGAGTCGCGCGTGACTTCCCGCTGCCGGCGATCGTGAAGCCCGCGGCCGAGGATGCCAGCGTTGGGATCGAGCAGTCGTCGGTCGTGCGCAGCCGGGCGCAGCTCGAGGCGCGCGTGGCGCAGCACAGCGAGAGCTACGACGAGGTCCTGGTCCAGGAGTACATCGACGGGCGCGAGTTCGCGGTGGGATTCATAGGGGACATGACGCTGCCGATCTCGGAGATCGACTTCGGCGCGATGCCGGACAACGCGTGGAAGATTCTCTCGTTCTCCGCCAAGTGGGAAAAGGGCAGTGTGGAGGATACCGGCACGCAGCCGGTCTGCCCCGCGCGCG
>CAMDCH010000022.1:0-17741 GCA_945889655.1 bacterium HR33 | reverse complement strand
ACTTCACCGTGTGGTCGGCCTTGAGGCCGCAGGTGTGCAGGTTACCGGCCGCAACCTGTATCAACCCCGGGGCACTCGAGATCAGCCGCGGATCCCTGAACGAGGTTGCAGAGGAGTCCGGATCCACCTGGCGGCTGGTGTTGCTCCCCCAGCAATACGTCCCCCCGTCAACCGAAATCCCGCAGGTATGGTTGGACCCGACTGACAGCGACCGGAATTTCGGGCTGCCGAAAACACCTTCGATGACCAGGGACCTTCCTCCCACCGGGGGTGGCCTGGTTCCCCAGCAGTAGGCCAGGCTGTCCATGCCGAGCCCACACGCGCGGCCGTAGATCGAAAGGTCGCGGAGTCTGACCGTACCCGGGATGACCGTGGGCCGGCCGTGGAGCAAGTCCCAGAACCCGGAGCCCCAGCAGTAAGTGAGGCTATCTGCCCCGATCCCGCACGTGGCCCCGCCGCCGGCCGCGAGCGCAACGAAGCGGTTGTTGTCCATGACCGGGACCGGGGTATTTCGCGAGGCCACGGTTCCGTCTCCAAGCTGTGCTGAGCCGTTACTCCCCCAGCACCAGGCGGCGCCGCTGGCATCGAGTGCACAGGCATGACCGCTGCCCCTCGCGATGCCCAGGAACTGTGGCTCGTCGGCCGGCTGCCGGCGGAGCAGTGGCCCCCAGCAGTAGATGCGGCCGTCGGACGTCACGCCACAATTGCTGCCCGGTCCCCCGATGAGCCTGGCAAACGAGATCGGCAGGTTCGGAATCGAAATCTCGATTTTCCCCGTGACCCCGCCACTGGTCGCGCTGATCCGGGCGGTCCCTGAGGTTCGCGCTCGTATCAGTCCGACATCGGAAAGCCAGCCCAAACTGGTGACCTGCCGGCCGGCTTCAGTGACGTCCGAGACGCCGGGATCTGACGAGGACCAGGAAACGGACAGGTCCGGAATGGCCCAAAGGGATGAGTCCAGGACGGTGGCGGTAACCGGGACGCTGTCTCCCACCGTGAGCATGAACGAGTCAGTCGGCATGTCTATCCTGAGCGGGACCACGTCGAACGTCACCCGAATGGTCGCGGACAAACCGGCTCCCCTGACGGTGTATGTCGAAATGCCGTTCTTGCGGCGCGTGAGCGTGAGCTCCATTCGAGCCGCATCGCAGTGGTACCAGTCGCAGTCTGCCTCGAAACGGATTCCGGCTACAGTGGAGTCAGTGGCGCTGAGGGATATGTCTGGCACTTCGGTCATCGCGACGGTGCGCCCGTCCCGGTCGATAAAGGAAATGGTGATTCCCGGAGAGGATACTCGATGGGCAACGACGTTCGCTTGGCTGACCTGTATTCGCGTAGGCGGAGTGGCGGGGTACATACTCTCCCCTATTGAACGCCGGTCGCTGCAGGAGAGGCTCAACGCGCAGAGCAGCACCCAGCGAAGCCCCCGGGCGTTCACGGAGCGGTACCCTCCAGGACCACGCAAGTAAGCCATCCCCGGCAACTTGGCCTCACGGCGGAATACGTCAATCGGCATTTCTCCGGCGTGGGTCCCGTGTCCACCCCCAACCCCTTGGCACTCGGTAGGTTAGCCGTCTATATTGTTGGGCTCTTATGTTCTCGGCCTTATCCGATAAGCTGACGTCTGTTTTGAAGAGCCTCGCAGGACGCGGGGTTCTCACGGAAGAGGCGGTAACAGAGGGCCTGCGGGAGATCCGCAGGGTGCTCCTCGAAGCGGACGTGAGCTTCGAGCTGAGCCGCGCCTTCACCGAGCGCGTGCGGGAAAAAGCTATTGGCGTGACCGCGCTGAAGGCGGTCAACCCGGGCCAGCAGATCGTCAAGATCGTGCACGACGAGTTGGCCGAGCTGCTGGGAGGAGCGCAGGCTCCCCTCAAGCATGCGTCGGTGCCGCCGACGGTGATCCTGCTGGTGGGATTGCAGGGCTCAGGCAAGACGACGACCGCGGCGAAGCTGGCCGCGCGTCTGAAGAAAGAGCAGAAGGCGCCGTACCTGGTCGCCGCCGACGTCTACCGCCCAGCCGCGGAAGAACAGCTCCGCCAGCTGGGCGCTCGCGTCACGGTGGATGTCTTCGGCCCGTCGAACGCCAAGTCGGCGGACGTGGTCGAGATCGTGAAGGCCGGCATCAAGGAAGCCGGCCACGCGCGGGCCCGCACGGTGATCGTCGATACCGCCGGCCGGTTGCAGATCGACGACGAGATGATGGCGGAGCTCAAGCGGCTGAAGGACGCCGTAAAGCCGCACGAGATCCTGCTGGTGGCCGACGCGATGACCGGCCAGGACGCCGTTCGCATCGCCAAGGGGTTCCACGATGCGCTGGGCATCAGCGGCGTGATCCTGACCAAGCTGGATGGTGATGCCCGCGGCGGCGCGGCCCTCTCGATTCACGGGGTGACCGGCGCGCCGATCAAGTACGTGGGCGTCGGCGAGCGGGTGGACGCGCTCGACGTGTTCGATCCGAGGCGGATGGCGGGCCGGATCCTCCAGCAGGGCGACGTGGTCGCCCTGGTCGAGCGGGCGCAGGAAACGGTCGACGTGGAGCAGGCCGAGAAGCTCCAGAAGAAAGCGTTCTCGAAGAAGGGGATGGACTTGCAGGATTTCCTTGGCGCGATGCGCCAGGTGCAGGGGATGGGATCGATCTCCTCGATCATGGGAATGCTGCCGGGCGTCAACGCGGGCGCGCTGAAGGGCGTCAACGTGGACGACAAGAAGATCAAGCATGTCGAGGCGATCGTGCTGTCGATGACGCCCGATGAACGGAAGCGGCCCGACATCCTCAACGGCCCGCGCAAGGTGCGGATCGCGAGGGGCTCGGGCCGGACGGTGCAGGAAGTGAACACGCTGATCAAGCAGTTCGAGCAGATGAAGAAAATGATGAAGGGTTTCGGCGGGATGATGGGGATGCTGAAGGGTTTCGGTCGAAAGGGATAAGGGACACACATGGCAACACGGATTCGTTTGCGGCGCGTCGGCAGAAAAGGGCAGGTCTCCTATCGCATCGTCGTGGCGGAGCATACCACGCCGCGTGACGGTCGGTTCATCGCCACCCTCGGCCACTACAATCCCCGTCCGAAGGACGCGGTGATCGCGGTGAACGCCGAGCAGGTGAAGTACTGGCTCGAGAAAGGCGCGACCCCGACCGATACGGTCCGGTCGCTCCTGAAAAAGGCGGGAGTTTACGGCGGGCCGGAGAGGAAGTAGGGGACCAGGGATTGGGGATCAGGGGTCGGGGATGCCTACCCTTCTTACAGAACCCCTGATCCCTGATCCCTAGTCCCTGATCCCTATGCAGTACCTGGGCGTCGCGAAGTTCAATAAGCCGCACGGTCTGAAGGGCGAAGCGCTGATCTACGCGCTGACCTCGGAGCCCCATGCGGTGTTCGTGGCCGGACGCGACCTGTACAAGCTGGACGAGGCCGGGCAACCGGTAGGCGAGCCGCTGACGATCGAGCGCGCGCGGCCGTATCACCGGGAATGGCTGGTGAAGTTCGCCGGGGTCAACGAGCGGACACCGCTGGAAGGCTGGGACCGGCAGGGATTGCTCGGCGTCCCCCGGGATCAGCTGACGCCGCCCAGGGACGACCAGCTCTACCTGCACGAGATCCCGGGAACGCCGGTGGTGGCGGGTGGCAAGGTGGTCGGCATCGCGAAGGAGCTTCTTTCCGCCCCGGCGGGAGACCTGCTCGCGGTGGAGGTGAACGGGAAAGTGCTGCTGATCCCGTTCACGAAACCGATCCTGGTGCGCGTGGACCGGGTTGCCAGGCAGATCGAGATCGACCCCCCAGAGGGGCTGCTGGATCTGTAGGAGACGAGGAGTCAGGAGTCAGGGGCTTGCGAGGGTGATGTCATGGTGCTCAGAGGATGGGTCTCGCGGACCCCTGATCCCCGAATCCTGAATTCACGGCTCGCATGCTCAAGCTGAACGTCGTCACGCTGTTCCCGGAGCTGTTCGACGTTGCGTTCGCGACCAGCATCATGGGGCGGGCGAAAGAAAAGAAGCTGGTCGAGTACCGGGTGGTGCAGCTGCGCGATTACACCCACGACCGGCACCACACTGTCGATGACGCGCCCTATGGTGGCGGAGCGGGCATGGTGCTCAAGCCCGATCCCTTCTTCGAGGCGCTGGACGACCTGAAGGCGAAGGCGCCGATCGTGCTGCTCTCGGCGCGTGGCAGGCAGTTCCGGCACGATGACGCCGTGCGGCTGTCGCTGGGAACGGAGCTGACGCTCCTGTGTGGTCATTACAAGGACGTGGACCACCGGGTAGCGGAAGCGGATGGAGTGGAAGAAATCGCGGTGGGTGATTTCGTGGTGTCAGGCGGGGAGATCCCCGCCCTGCTGGTGGCCGACGCGATTGTCCGCTTGCTGCCAGGAGTCCTGGGAGACCACGAGTCGGCGGCGACGGATTCATTCTACGACGGCCTCCTGAGCCCGCCGAGCTATACGAGGCCGCCGGAGTATCGCGGACGGACAGTGCCCGACGTATTGTTGGGCGGTGATTATGCGAAGATCCAGGCCTGGCGCCGTGCCGAGGCCGAACGCTTGACCAAGTCGAGACGCCCCGACCTGTGGGCGAGACATGAAGCAGATGAAGACAAGGGGTAGACCATGGATAGGCTGACTGTGATGACGGCGCTGCGGCGCGAAGGCATGCGCGAGAATGTTCCTGATTTTCGCCCGGGCGACACGCTGAAGGTGATGGTGAAGGTGAAGGAAGGTGACAAGGAGCGCTTGCAGGCGTTCGAGGGCGTGTGCCTGGCCCGTCGTGGTGGCGGCATCGGCGAGAACTTCACCGTCCGCAAGGTGTCGGCCGGCGTGGGCGTCGAGCGCATCTTCCCGATTCACTCGCCCATCATCGCGGAGATCGTCGTGGTGCGGCGTGGCCGCGTGCGGCGCGCGAAGCTCTACTACCTGCGCAATCTGTCGGCCAAGGCGGGACGCATCCGGGAGATCGGCGAGACCTGAGGTGATCCGGCCGACGCTGAAGCGCGAACGCGCGCTCTGGGCGGAAGGCCGGCAGTTCGTCGCCGGACTCGATGAAGTCGGACGGGGCCCCATTGCGGGCCCCGTCGTCGCTGCAGCCGTCGTCTTCCCGCCTGGCTACCGTCCCATCCGCGGCCTGCGCGACTCCAAGCTCCTGAGCGCGCTCCAGCGCGCCAGGCTCGTCGTCGAGATCTGCCGGAAGGCCCATGCCTGGGCCGTGGGCGCCGCCTCCGTGCGCGAGATCGAGCGCCTGAACATCCGGTGTGCCTCCGCCCTTGCCATGCGCCGGGCCATCGAGCGGCTGGGCTGCCTCCCCGACCACCTCCTCATCGACGGCACGAAACTCCCGGAGCTGGGCGCGGACCACGAGCCGCTGGTGAAGGGCGACGCGAGGTGTCACACCATCGCCGCCGCGTCGGTCCTGGCCAAGGAATGCCGCGACCATCTCATGAAGATGCTCGCCGCGCGCTATCCGTCATTCGGCTGGGAAGAGAACAAGGGTTACGCCACTGCAGGCCATCTCGCCGCGCTCGACCGTCACGGACCCACCCGGCACCACCGCTTCGGCTTCATCCCGGTCGCCCAGCTAAAGCTGTTCTGACCGACGCTATGGAGGGGAACCGGTCATCCTGAGCGTTGTCGGAGCGCGCCCCAAGCGCGCGACGAAATGCGATGGACCCGGAAAACCGTTGGGGGCCGGCGAGCGCGCCGACCCCCGTTCACGGGGCTGGAGGAACTGCTACTAGTTCTTCAGGTGCTTGTTAACGAGCTTCGTCATCTCGAACATGTTGACCGTCGCCTTGCCACCGAATACGGCCTTGAGCGCGGCGTCTGCATTGATGTTCCTGCGGTTCTTCTTGTCCTGCAGACCCTTCTTCTTGATGTACGCCCAGAGCTTCTTGGTGACTTCCGTGCGTGGCAAAGGCTTGCTGCCCACGACCTCGGCAAGCAACGCGGTGGGATTCATCGGCTTCATGAACGCCGCGTTGGGTTTTCTCTTGCCCGCTTTCTTCTTCGCAGCCATTTGGGACCTCGAAAGAGTGGTGAGCGGTTGAGCCAGCCCCCAAACACGCCCCCAAAGTAAGACATTCTCCCTCTGAAACAAGCCTTTTTCAGAGGGAAAACCCCGTTTTTCATAGGGAAAACGCCCATTTTCGCCGAAAAACGGGGTTTTTTCATAGGAGAATCAGGGTTTTCTCCTCGGAAAACCACTCGCATCGGCAGTTTTCACTCCTCTCAGCCCCACAGTCGTGGCTCTTCCGCTACAGGGAAACGCTCGGTTGCCAGCATGGCACCGTGGCACCGGCCCTGCATTACAGCGTGTCGTGCGCATAGCCATGATCTCGGATATCCACGCCAACCCCCGGGCGCTGGAGGCGGTCGTCCGGTCGTTTGAGGGAGAGGGCGTCGATCGCGCGATTTCCCTGGGGGACGTGGTGGGTTACAACGCGTTCCCGGGAGAGACCGTGGCGGCCCTGCGGGCCCTCGGTGCCGCCGGCGTACGTGGAAACCATGACCTCATGGTGCTCGGGGAGATTCCGTCGTCCGTGTGCGGACCGCGTGGCCGTCGGGTCGTGGAGTGGACCCGCACCGTCCTCTCGGAGGCCGACCGCGACTACCTGGCCGCGCTGCCTTCCTTCCTCCTCCCCGGTGGGGGAACGCTCTGCGTGCACTCCTCGATCGACAGCCCCACGGTGCGCCTGCGCACGGCCACGCATTTTCTCGAGGAGCGGGAGCGGATTGCCCTGCGGTTTCCCTCGGTGCGGGTCTGTTTTACCGGGCACACGCATGAACAGCTCGCGGTCCGGGTGGGGCGTGACGGCACGGTGCGGCTTCCCGGCGCCGTCTCGGTGACCACCATGGGCGACGGGTTCTGGTTCATCAATCCCGGGAGTGTGGGAGAGCCGCGGGGGGCCGACAAGCGGGCGGCCTACGCAATCTTCGATACGGCGGCGGGAACGGTCGCGTTCCGGCGGGTGGCCTATCCACGCGCGGCGGTCCTGGCCGAGAACCGGCGCCAGGGCCTGGTGCCGGCGGTCCCCACCGGCTCGTGGGCCTCGCGGTTCCGGGCGCTGGTCCGCTCCGTGGGCGACCGGGTGCGCTCGTGACCGCCTGGCCGTTTGTGCTCGTGACCGGCGCCGAGGAGCACCAGGGACTGGCGGTGATCCGCGGGCTGGGGTGCGCAGGGATCCCGGTGATCGCCTGCGGAAGCCACCGGCGGAGCCTGGGGTTCTACTCCCGGTACGCCACCCGGTGCGCCACGTATGCCTCGCCCTTCCGCGACCGCGACCGGTTCGTGGCGGACATGCTGGAGATCATCGACGCCAACCGGCCCGCGCTGGTCGTGCCCGTGGCCGAGTCCACGCTGGTGGTGCTGTCTTCGGTGCGCGACCAGTTTCCGCCGGGGACGGCGCTCGCTGCTCCCCCCCCGTCGGTTCTCGACTGCGCCATAGACAAGCTCCGGACGGTCCGGCTGGCCGAAGCTGTGGGCGTGCCGGTGCCGAAAACGGCATGGGGAAGCGACGCGGCTGAGGTGCTCGATCGCGCGCGGTCGCTCACCTTCCCGGTGGCGATCAAGCCGCGCGGCAACGCCCTCAATGCCGGCACAGCGCATTCCGCCGGGTTCAAGGTCCGCTACGCGAAGGATTTTGACGAGCTGGCAAGGCTGCTGGCGTCGCAGGGAGCCGGTGCCGCCGCCTTGCTGGTGCAGGAGTACGTCACGGGGATCGGCCGGTGTGTCAGCGCGGTCTGCCGTGACGGTGTGCCGCTGGTCCAGTTCGCCTATGAGCGTGAGCGGGAGTATCCGCTGAGCGGCGGCGTCAGCGTGGTGCGGGCCAGCATCCCGCTCGAGCCGCGGGTAGCCGAATGGACCGCGCGGCTGCTGGGCAGCATGGATTGGCAGGGGGTCGCGATGGTGGAATTCAAGTACGACCGCGCCACCGACAAGTATGTGCTCATGGAGGTCAACGGCCGATTCCAGGCATCGACGGCGCTGTCACTGGATGCCGGTCTCAATCTTCCGCTCATTGCGGCGTCGGTGTTCCTCAACCGGCCTGTAGACGTGCCGGCGCAATACCACATTGGTGTGCGGGAGCGCTGGCTGCGGGGTGATCTCATGGCGTTGCGCGATGGATTGGCGCTCGCCAGGGGAAAATCTCCCACAAGGCGTCCGAATGGCGGCTTTCTCCCGCGCCACGAGGTCCTGCGGCAATTCCTGCGGGATTTCGCCGGCGGGACCCGCTACGACGAGTTCAAGCTGGATGACTGGCGCCCGGCGCTGATCGAGGCGCTGGCGGTGGGGCGGATCGCGGGGGAATGGGTCCTGGATGTCCTGAAGGGGCCTGCTCGCGTCGCGCGTCGCGCGTGGCCGCGCCTGCGCGGCGCCCAGGAGATGCCCGTCTCCACCTAGTCGCCTCCCTGTTCCTGTCGTAGCTTGGGCGGAACGGACTCCAGGGAGACGCCATGACGACACGCATCAGCTTCCTCGCCCTCGCCGCGCTGCTGCTCGCGGTACCCCCCGCACATGCCCAGAAGCGCGACCGCAACGTGATCACACAGGAAGAAATCGTGAAGGCCGGGTCGAAGTCCACGACACAGCTCATCCGGAAGCTGCGGCCGATATGGCTTTCAAGCCGGGGAGCGGCCCAGCTCCAGTCCACCGATCCCACGGCTGACGCCGGGGTGTTGAACAAGGAAAACGCGGTAGCCGTTTATGTGGACGGCATGCGGCGGGGTACCGCCCGGGAGCTCGACGATATCCCGGTGGAGCAGATCGGCGAATTGCGGTTCTACTCCGCGGAGGCCGCCACGACGCGCTTCGGAATGGGTAACGACTCGGGCGCCATCGAGATCATCACAAAGAAGTAGTGCATGGGCTTTGAGCCCTCCCCTAAACCCGGCGGCCGGTTCCAGCATCCAATTCATGGCAGATCGGTCGACTCCGGAGGCTCCCCTGAAGATTCTTTCCGCCGTTCTCGTTTTCAGCATGCTGGCCGCGCCGCTCACCGCGCAGTCGCATCCCGTCCCCCTCACCCGGCACATCGAGCTGTGGAATCCCCAGTGGTCGCCGGACGGCCGCACGATCGTGTTCGAGGCCAACCTGCACGGCGAGATGGCGATCTACACCATCGGCGCTGATGGCACCGGCCTGCGGCGGCTCACGGTCGAAGGAAGCAGCGGCCAGCCGAGCTGGTCGCCCGACGGCAGGCGGATCGTGTATTCGTCGGAACGGGGCGGGTCGTCGAACCTGTGGCTCATGAATGCGGACGGAAGCGGCCAGGCACAGCTCACCAGCATGACCGGTGGCGGCGGATACTACCAGTCGTTTTTCTCGCGCGATGGCCGGCTGGTGGTTTTCCAGGGACGGCCGGACTGGGCCCTGACGCGCGACCGGGTCTACGTGATCGGCGCGGACGGCAACGGGTTCCGGCAGCTCAGCGATACGACGTATGGCGCGGAAGGCCCGCGCTGGCTGCCGGATGGGCGCGTCTCGTTTCAGATGGTGCCGTATCCAAGGCCGCGGTGGGACGAGCTGGCCGAGGGCGAACTGGACGCGGCCAAGAAGGCTACGCGATTGGTTGCCATCCGGCCCGACGGCACCGGCCTCGGGCCGGCCACCGAGCCGGCGCGCCCCGCCGTCGCCGGCGTGCCCGAAGACGCCGAGCGGTCACCGGATGGAAAGCTCCATGCGTACGCCAAGGCGGTGGATGGCTGGAATGGCGTCTACGTGTACGACGTGGCCGCGAAGAAGGAGCAGCTGGTCGCAGGCGGGCGGGGGGCGGGCCCGGTGGGGTACCTGCGCACGGCCACGATGAGCCCGGTGAACGACACCATCGACACCTACGTCGGTCCGCGGGGCGGCGCGCCGCAGAAGAGCGCCGCGAACCTCTTCCGCTCGATCCGCCAGGTCTGCAATGGGTGCTGGGAGCTCAGTGATACGTGGTACGACTCGCTGGGCGCCGTGACGGCGAAGCAGTCGACACGGACGATCAGGGGCTCACTCGCAACCGAGCGCGAATGGGTGCGGGCAACCGTCGACTCGGCGCAGCTTCTCGTGAACGGGGATCACGTGACCGGGTGGGTGGTCCCCCAGGGCCAGTCGCCGAAGCTCTTCGATGGAGCGCGCGTGGAAGAGCGGTACGCCGAGGTGTTCGTCAACGCCGCGATCGCCAAGTCCCGTCCCCCCATTGGTGCGGTCTTTCTCCATCCCACCAGCAATCTCTACGGCCCGAATCCGCTCGAGTCCCGAACCGACTCCATGCGCGTGGCGCGCCGCGACACGCTCTATCGAGGCCCGACGCCGATCCCGGTGATCGTGCTCGAGCGCGTAGGCGGGAGCATGTTCTGGCTGGATGAAACGACGGGGGCGGAGGTTGCGTCGCGGGGCAGCGCGGGGCCGGAGCGGTTCTGGTGGCACGTGAAGCGGGGGGTGAAGGTCCCCGGCTCTAGCGGAACTTCCAGGTAGCCGCCAGCCCGAACCGGTACATCGCGAGGTCGCCGGCACCATCGCCGAACGGTTTCACCAGGTCGAGTCCGGCTCGAAGTCCGAGGTGGCCGGACAGGGGAACCAGGAGTGCGACGCCTGCGTGTGTCATGGAATACGTGCCGGTGTGATACGAGAATCCTTCGAAGAAGCAACGTGGATCGCTCGTGCAGCCGACCCCCGGGACGCGCATCGCGATACGGGCGGTCACGCCCTGCAATGCGGGAGCCCTGGACCCGCTGCTCCACGCGCCCATGTCCAGCTGCCAGTTCGTGAACTCAATGGTGAGGGCGGGGCTGGCCTCGGGTCTCGTTTCCTGGGCCGCCAGCGGTTGAACGATGAGCACCCCACCGAGCACCAGCAGCGATTCAGCCAGCCGTGAGAAGACGTTCATGGGCACCTCCCTAGGTCCAGCGCCATTTCAGGCCACCGGGCAGTGGCCCAGACGCGTACTCGATATGCAGCACACGCCGGTGTCCAGGCCCGGTAGCGGGCGAAGAAGCGTGGAGCAGCAACGGCCGCATCAGCAGTGCGCCGCCCCGAGGTAAAACGCAGACGTGTTCCGGAATTCTGTCACGCAGCTTCAGCTCATCGGGGCCCAGGAGGTCCGGGATGATGGCGAAGCCTGGTTGCAGAAGTTCTTCAGTAGGCAGGGCCATCGCTCAGTCCATGCGAAGATCTTCTATGAAACTCGCGTTGGGAACGATCTCTTCTCGCTCGACCCCGATTTCCTCTGCGCAGATGTCCACGTATTCCTCCCACACTCGGGCGGCTTCGGCTGAGCCTGGCTCGATTCCCCGTCTGCGCAGGATGTATTCGTAGAACATGCCAACCGTGCGGAATCCTTCCGCATCCTTGTCGAAATGTCGATATCGAAGTGCTTTTCGATTGCCATGACAAACTCGACGCTATCCAGGCCCACAACCTCTCCTTGTCAGCCTTCCTCAAGGAATCTCGTTCCCTTTCGAGTTCGTCACCAAGGGGCCAGCGTGGATCTGCCGCGAATGCGGACCCGATGGTGGCGCTCAGGAACGACTGAACTTCGGGGGCCACATGAACTTGCTAAGCCTTCGTCAGCGCTCCAACTTCGGGTGACCCAGACCCGAGGTTCCCGGAAATGCGCCCAGTCTTTGCCGCCGTCATCGCCATCATCGCCCTCGCTGGTTTCCGGGCCTCTCGCCCGGCACCCGAGGCTACCGTCCAGGTCAAGGTGGACCTCAAGTGCACGCCCACCGGTGTCACCTACACCATCGATCCCTGGAACGTGACGATTCACCAGGGGGACGAGGTCGAGTGGGTGCTCGACCCCGCGGCTAACACGGATGACCTCGAGATTCGGCCCAAGCAAGCGGCGCGGTGGCCGTTCGCCACTCGCAACTTCCGCGGCGGCCGGAACAACAACAACCGGCCCCATGGCCGGGGCATGCGCCCGGGCCAGCGTGGAACCCGGCACGCGTACAACGTGCTGATGGTCTGCAAGGGTCCGGTCACCCGGCCAGACACGGTGGTGATCGATCCGGAGATCATCATCGACTAGCGACGTTGCGCGCTTCCCTCCTTCAATGAGCTGTCATGCCCGTGCCTGACTCGCCGTCACCGGGATTACCCCGGGACCCGGAACGCATCGGCCCCTACCGCATTCTCCAGCGCATCGGGGAAGGCGGCATGGGGCTGGTGTACGAGGCGGAGCAGACCGAACCCGTCCGCCGCCGAGTCGCGCTCAAGGTCATGCAGCCGGGACTCGATACCGCCCAGATCTTCGCGCGGTTCGAAGCCGAGCGGCAGGCGCTGGCCGTGATGAATCACCCGGCCATCGCCAAGGTCCTGGGCGCCGGGACGAGCGACGAGGGCCGCCCGTATTTCGTGATGGAGCTGGTGCGCGGACTGCCCCTCACGCAGTACTGCGATCACCGGAAGTTCGGGACGCGTGAACGGATCGAGCTCTTCGTCGCAGTCTGCCGCGGCGTGCAGCATGCCCACCAGAAGGGCTTGATCCACCGGGACCTCAAGCCGTCCAACGTGCTCGTGACCGATGCCGAGGGCCAGCCGACTCCCCGCATCATCGATTTCGGCATCGCCAAGGCCGTCGGCCAGCAGCTGACCGAGCGGACCCTGGTGACCGAATGGGGGACCGCCCTGGGCACGGCCGCGTACATGAGCCCGGAGCAGGCGGATGCGTCGGCGCTCGACATCGATACCCGCTCCGACATCTACTCCCTCGGCGTGATGCTCTACGAATTGCTGGTTGGGCACCTGCCGGTGGATCCCCAGGAGGTGGGTGTCCACCAGTTCCTGGCCCAGCTGGCGGTGCGGGAGACCAATCCGCCTACGCCCAGCACGCGCCTCTCGGGTGGCGGTCGAGGGGCGCAGGTGGCCGAGCAGCGCCAGACGGACCTGAAAGGCCTCCAGCGCGAGATCGAGGGCGACCTCGACTGGATCGTCATGAAGGCGATGGATCCCGAGCGTTCGCGGCGGTATGCCACCGCGAACGACCTGGCCGATGACCTCGAGCGTCACCTGGTGGACGAGCCGGTTGAAGCGCGGCCGCCGAGCGTGTCCTACCGGTTTCGCAAGTTCGTGCGGCGCCACAAGGGCGGCGTGCTCGCGGCGTCCGTCGCGGTGGCCGCGCTCGCGGTGAGCGCGGTGGTGTCTTCGGTGGGGCTTGTGCGGGCGACCCGCGCCGAGCGGCGCGCGCAGGAGGAAGCGGCGGCGGCCCGGCAGGTCACGGACTTCCTCGTGGGGCTGTTTCGCGTTTCTGATCCGGGCGAAGCGCGCGCCAACGCGCTCACGGCCCGCGAGATACTGGACCAGGGCGCGCAGAAGGTGAAGACGGACCTCGCGAGCCAGCCGGTGTTACAGGGCCGGATCATGCAGACCATGGGGACCGTGTATGACGCGCTCGGGCTGTACGACGTGGCGCGACCGCTCCTCAGCGATGCGGTCGCGGTGCGGCGCCAGGCGCTGGCGCCGGATGATCCGGCGGTCGCCGAGAGCCTGGATGCGCTGGCAAGGCTCGCCGCACGGAAGGGCGACTACGCCCAGGCGGATTCACTCTATCTCGGTGCGCTGGCGATTCGCGAGCGGAAACTGGGGCCTGATGATTCCGCGACATCCGCCACGCTCGCGGGCCTCGCCGCGTTGCGGTATCGCCAGGGCCAGCTTGCGGCGGCGGAGTCCCTCTATGCGCGGTCGCTCGCCATCGATACCCGGCGCGGCGTGCCAAATCTCGACGGCGCGCGGCACCAGCTGGGTCTCGGCGCGGTCTACATGGGCCAGAAGCGCTTCGTCGAAGCGGAGCCGTTGATGCGGGAGGCGCTCGCGACGCAGGAGAAGGCCCTTGGTCCTGACCACACCGAGGTCGCGCGCACGCTAAACAATCTTGGCGCGCTGTACTGGTCCCTGGACCGCTTTGCCGATGCATTGCCGCTCTACGAGCGCACCCGGGTCATCTTCGAGCGCTCACTCGGGCCGGATCATCCCAACGTCGCGGCGATGCTCAGCAACCTGGGTGAGACCTACTGGAAGCTGCATCGCTACGGCGAGGCCGAGCCGCTGTTCCGCCGGGCGCTCGCGATCAAGCAGAAGGCGCTGGATGCCGGCAACCCCAGCATCGCCATCACGTTGAACTCGCTGGCGGGCCTGCTGCGCGACCAGGGGCGGCTAAGGGAAGCGGAGCCGTTGTACCGTCGTGCGCTGGCCATTCGCGAAAAGGCTTTTGCGGCGGACAATCCCAACATTCTCGAAACGAAAACGGCGCTCGCCGAGTTGCTTCGCAAGGATGGGCGGGTGGCGGAAGCGGCGCGGTTGTCAGCGCCGGTGGCCGCGCGTCCCTGAGTTCGGGCAAGCCGCGGCACCGTAGCTTTCTTTTTCCTTAATCCACCTTTAAAGGATTTTCATGCGAACCACTCGGATTCTCTCCCTGGCATGTGCCGCGGCGGCGATGTTCCTGGCGCAACCAGTTCAGGCGCAGGACGTGCTGATCCATCTGCGCAGGCAGGGTGATACGCTGTCGATCACGAATGCGGGCGTCACCATCGATCATGTGACCGAGACCAAGACGGATACCAATGGCATCGTGCGGATCCCGGGCCTTGAGGATGGGGGGCACATCATCGAGGCGACCGCGCCGGGCTACCTGTTCTTGTTCGACCAGTTCGATGTGGGATCGGATATCAAGCAGCCGATAGAAGTCGAGATGATCCCCACCAACGGCAAGTCGACGGTGGGGCCGACGGTTAACTCGACACCGCAAGCCGGCGGGCGATCAAGCCCCTGACTGCAGCAGTCTAGCCCTGCCTCGGCGGGTGACGGCCGGTCAGGACCCGTCACTTCGCAGCACGACGTCAAAGCCAAGGTGGACGTATCTCCATATCCCGGTGCCGACGCCGAGGCCCAGGACCACCCTCGACATCTTGTAGATCTCGACGAGGTCGATCGCATAGATTCTGAATTGCCCGGTCACCCGGAGCCCGCCCGCCTCGCGCCAGGCCATCACCGGTACCCGCTTTGGCACTCTCGCTCCCCGCAGCTCGAACACCCCTACGGCCGTCGCGCGCACCGTGTCTCCGGGCACGACGTTCACCAGGCTGTCGATCCGGAAGCCGATTGTGGGGTAGCTGCTGGCCTGAAGAACGGCGCGGGTAGCGTAGCGGTCGCGCATGTCCAGGCCGGTCACGAAGGCATCCGCCTTGATGTCCAGTCGTCCGCTCACTCCGCTCCACGAGTTGCTGTCGGAAGCCGTGATAGTGCCGGAGACGGCGCTCGGGCAGATTGGGGTTGCCACGGGTCGGGGATAGAGCGGCACGTGGATCGTATCAATCGTGTTGGCGTGATAGCTCTTCGGAGCCTTCTTGCCATCGTATGACCACCCGGAGCTGCGTTCGTCCCCCGGCTGCCAGCTCGGCTCGCCGGGGCAGGTGTTGGCCCAGAGGTGGTTCAGGTGCGGGCTGACCTGCCACCAGGAAAGGCTATAGCGTTCGTCCACCTTGAACTGGTACTTGGACGCCTGGCCGTGGAGAGGGCTGGCCACAAGTAGCGCGGCGAGGATCGGAACCGGAAGCAGAACGCGAATCATGCAACTCCTTGGCGTGGGCGTCAGTGGTCAATGCGAGTATAGCACTCGGTCTCCACGCTTCGTAAGATGCACTCGTTGACCCTGCCTACGCTCTCACTCTCCGCTAAGTTCAAGCCACACATATCGCGACCGGGTAGCTCAGCTGGTAGAGCAACGGACTTTTAATCCGTAGGTCATGGGTTCGAGACCCATCCCGGTCATTGCTACGCAGAGGTCCCCTTCCGAAATCCGAAACACCCCGCCTGTTCAACCCCCCAGCAGGCGGCTGACGTGCGCCGCGACCACCACCACCGCCCACGCGACGAAGACCACCAGGCCGCGGCCTCGCGGCCGCACGATGCGAAAAGGTGCGAGCATCAGCGCGCCGCAGACGATCAGCATCACCGAGGCCGCCACGGCGCCGGGGGCGGACAGCAACGACGTCGCGACGGCGAGCGCTCCCACCGGGGCTGGCAGGCCAACGAACGCGTCGTCGTCGGGCACGAGGCTGTAGAAACCGAGTCGCGTCACCACGGCGATGACATAGAAGAGCGCCGCGACGCCCCACCCGACGCGCGCGGCGGTCGTCGCCGGGGTCAGCGCGATGGACGCGAGCACAGCCACCGGTACCAATCCCGAGCAGACCGCATCGGCAAGGCTGTCCAGCTGCCCACCGAAGGCGCGCTCGACGTCGGTCCGTGCGAATCGGCGGGCGAAGCGGCCGTCGAAGGTGTCGGCCACCACGCTGAGCGCCATCGCCAGTCCGGCCACGGCAGCGTTGCGATACCAGGCCGCGGCGCCCACCGCGAGCAATCCGCAGGCGAGCGACCCGTACGTCACCAAGTTGCTGGCGTGCAGCATCGCGGCAGGCGACGTCGGGCGCGTGGGCCGCTCGACGCGAGCCGGGGCGGCGGTCAGCGCGTCGTCCAGGGGAAGTGTCGGTAGAGGGTCTGCCAGGTGCGTAGCACCCGTGGCAGGAATCGCTGCGGGCGAAAGCGGTTCACCAGGGCGTACATCGCCAATCGATCCACCAGCAGATCGCAGAGCGAGGCGCGGAAGCCGTGGCCCCAATCCGCTGCGTCGATCGGGTGGCCGGTCTGCGCTTCCAGCAGCTCGCGCGACCGCGCCACCCAGCGCACCACCGTCGCGCGCGACACGGTTGCCGGCAGCACGAAGCAGAGGAGCTCGGCGAGATCGCGCTGCGGTACCCCCATGCGCGCCAGTTCCCAGTCGTATGCGCACAGCCGGCGAACACCTCCGGTTTCCCGGATGGTGATGTTCCGCGGATTGAAGTCGTTGTGGATGAGTGTCGCCGGCAGCGCATCGATCGCCGCGGCCCAGTCCATTCGGCCGGCGAGGTGTTCGTGGAGGTCCCCGAGGTCGCCGTTCTGCCACGCCGGCGAGCGCTCGCGCGCGTGACGCGCCAGCGCGGTCCAGAGAGGCTTCATCTCTTCCATGCGCGCCGCCGGACGCGGGGGCGGCAGCCATGCCTCCTCGGCGCGCGAGGGTGCGCGCCCGTACCACACGGCGTGGATCTCGGCCAATCCCTGCAAGGCGGTGTCGATGTCTCGTCCCCGCCAGGTGCCGGCATCACCGGCGGACGTCGCGTCCTGGATGGACTCGAGGACGAGCAGCCAGCGCTGCGCGTCGTCGTCACGCTCCACGACGAACGGGCGGGGGCTGTTCCGGCGCAGTCGCTCATCAGGGTGAGCGTACAGTGCGAGCTCGCGGAGATGCGAGCGGGTGAAGCCGATGTCGTCCCGGAAGCGAGCGTAGCTATCGCCGAGCGCGGGCGCGGCGAGGGTCGCGACGCACTGCGCCACGTCGAGCACGTGCGTATCGGCGGCCTTCGCCTTCACAAACAGCGGCAGCGTCTCATGCCCGGAGCCGGTGACGATGGCCGCCGTGCCGCGAAAAAGGCCGCACGTGGTCGCGTGTCGCCATGAGGTGAGCTCGCCGACGATGCTGTCGTCGCCCCCCAGCGGCTGGAGCGAGAGCGTGGTGATGCGGAGCGACGTGTCGCTCCGTTCGCGGCGGAGAGCTTCCTCGAGCGCAGGTACCACCGAGTCGAAGGTTGGTACCCCGGCCTCTATGCGCGCGTGGTGCGGCCGGTGCGGCGCTTCCGCGATCAGCCCCTCCGCCACGTATGCGCCGAAGTAACGGTCCAGCATGGCCGTGTCCACCGCGGGGCAATGCACGCCGGCTGCTTCAAGCCGGGCGTCGGTG
>CAMDCH010000021.1:0-17907 GCA_945889655.1 bacterium HR33 | reverse complement strand
ACCAGCTCCGCCTCCGGCATCGTCGCGACCGTCCGTACGTGGTTCCGTCCCCAGTTGCCCGCCCCGATGACCGCCACGCGCAGCCGGCTCACTGGTAGAATTTCCGGATAGCGTCGATGACCGCATTCCCGGCGGCGTCGCTCAGCTCGGGATAAATCGGGAGCGACAGGACCTCCCGGGCTGCCCGCTCGGCCTCCGGCAACTGGCCTTCGCGGTATCCCAGGTGGGCGAAGCACGGCTGCAAGTGCAGCGGGCGCGGATAGTAGATCTTGTTTCCAATCTCGCGCTGTTTCAGGTGTGCCTGGAGGCCGTCACGACGCTCGACCCGCAGCGTGTACTGATGGTAGGTATGCTCGTTGGCCGGATCGGTGACCGGTGGCACGACTCCCTGGATACGCGCAAACCCCTGGTTGTATGACGCGGCGCGAGCCCGGCGCCCGGCATTCCACGCGCCGAGGTGTGGGAGCTTCGCGAGGAGCACCCCGGCCTGAAGCGTATCGAGGCGGCTGTTAAAGCCCACCTCGTCGTGGCTGTATTCCTTCGCGCCGCCATGGGTACGGAGTCGCGCGAGCCGAGCCCCCAGCGCGTCGTCCTGGGTTACGATCATCCCACCATCACCCCAGGCACCCAGATTCTTGCTGGGAAAAAACGAGAAGGCGCCGGTCGTGCCGAGCTCGCCCGCGAGTTTCCACCCGCCCTTCACCTGGCGCCGCGCCCCGATGGCCTGGGCCGCGTCCTCGATAACGGCGAGGCCCCGGTCCACAGCCAGCGCTATCAGCTCTTCCATGGGCGCCATCTGGCCAAACAAATGCACCGCGACGATTGCCCGGGTGCGCGAGTTCACCGCCGCGCGCACCTGGTCCATGTCGAAATTGAAGGTCCCCGGCACGATGTCCACGAAAACCGGGCGGCCCCCCGCGTTGTGAATCGCGCCAGCTGTCGCGAAGAACGTGAAGGTCGTCGTGATCACTTCGTCGCCAGGCTTCAGATCAAGCGCCTTGAGCGACAGTAGCAGTGCGTCGGTTCCGCTGGCGCAGGCAATGGCGTGCCGGGTCCGGGACAGGCGGGCAACCTCGGCCTCGAGCTTGCCCACGGCCTCGCCCATGATGAACTGTTGCGCTTCAACCACAGCCATGAGAGCGGGTACGACATCGTTCCGGATTGACTCGAACTGCGCCTTCAGATCCAGTAGCGGGACTTTCACCGGCAGGATTCCAAGTAGTTGAGGACGCGAAACTTAGCCGCGCACGCCATCTCGGTCAATCGGGACCAGCACGTTGCCTTTCTCCTCGTATTTCGAGCCGCAACGCCCGCAGACCAGTTTGCCCGCACCACGCAGACGGTCGCCACACTGGCACATCCAACCGACGCGCCGGGCGGGTACCCCCACCATCAGCGCATGCGAGGGAACGTCAGATGTGACGACGGCCCCTGCCCCGATGAAGGCGAACTCGCCGATGGTCGACCCGCACACCACCGTCGCGTTGGCGCCGATGGAAGCGCCACGCTTCACCGTGGTCGCGGCGTACTCGTCCTTCCGCGAGACATGGCTGCGCGGGGTGAGCACGTTCGTGAAGACGCACGATGGCCCACAGAAGACATCGTCCTCGAGCGTGACGCCTTCGTAAATGGACACGTTGTTCTGGATCTTCACATTGTTGCCAATCCTGGTCCCGGGCATGACCACGACGTTCTGGCCCAGGCTGGAACGCTCGCCGATGACCGCCCCTGCCATGACGTGACAGAAATGCCAGATCTTCGTGCCCTTGCCGACCTGCGCCCCGTCGTCGAGATACGAGCTTTCGTGGACGAAGTAGTCCATCAGTTGCTCCCTGGTGATTTGTCGAACCCGATGAGCTTGACCTCTGTAACCAGCCGCACGCCGAATTCTGACTCGACCCGCTGGCTCACCGTATCGATGACCGACCGGACGTCCGCGGCGGTGGCGCTCCCCACGTTCACGATATAGTTGGCGTGTTTTGGCGACACCTCGGCGCCTCCCTGGCGAAATCCCTTCAGTCCACACAGCTCGATCAATTGCCCGGCTGTCCGGCCCCCATCGGGATTCCGGAACACGGACCCGCAGCAGGGCTCGTCGAACGGCGTCCCCTCGCGACGCTTCTTGAGATAGCGCGCCAGCTCGTCCTTCACCTTCTCGGGATCACCCGGCTCCAGCTGCACCGTCGCGCTGACCACCACGCCCTGGAGATGACTGTCCCGATACCTCCAGGCGATGTCCTTCCCTGGCACGGTCAGCATTTCTCCCATCTGAGAAACCAGCTTCACCGAACTGGTAATCTGGCTGAAGTCTTCTCCGTGAGCCCCGGCGTTCATGAAGACCCCCCCGCCGATGGTCCCGGGCACGCCGATCAGTCGCTGGGCGCCTCCGTGCCCCGCGGCCACACTCTGGCGCGCCAGCAAGGGCGTCGGCAGGCCGGCGCCCACGGTCCACAGGCTACCCTCGGGCCCTGCACGTTCTACCTGGTCCAGGCCCTTCCCCAGCCGGATGACGATGCCGGGGAAGCCGGAGTCGCTGATCAGCAGGTTGGAGCCAAGACCGATCGCCAGCCATGGCAGGCCTTCACGGCGCGCCACACGCACGGCTGTACACACGTCATCGGCGGTGCGAGGAAGCACGAGCGCCCTGGCCGGACCACCGATGCGATACGTCGTGTACCGGGCGAGCGGCTCGGCGAGCTTCACCTCGCCGGTCAGCTGGCCGGCGAAACCGTTCTTCGCGCTCCCGTTCAATCCCGCGGGCGCTGCACGAGCTGGTACCACTCCTGGAGGCAGCGCACGCTGCGCTCGCTGCCACGCAACGCCTCTACCGCGGCACAGGCCGCGGCTGCGGCAGACATGGTGGTCGTGTACGGCACGCGGTGCTGGAGCGCGGTCCGCCGGATGTAGTAGTCGTCCCGCGCGGTGAGCTTGCCGAGCGGCGTGTTGATCAGCAGGTGGACTTGTCCCGAAACGATGAGATCGGATGCATTCGGCCGGCCCTCGTACACCTTGAGTACCGACTCGGCCGGAACACCGTGATCGGCGAGGTATTGAGCCGTTCCCTTCGTGGCGAAGATCCTGAACCCCATGTCACGGAATCGCTTTACGATCGGAAGCACGGTCGGCTTGTCCCGGTCGTTCACCGTCACGAAGATCGAACCTTCGAGCGGCAGCGCGCCGTCGGCCCCGATCTGCGCCTTGGCGAACGCCATGCCCACCGTATCGGCGATACCCATGACCTCGCCGGTGGATTTCATCTCCGGGCCGAGCAGCGTGTCCACGTTCGGCAGCTTCGAGAACGGGAAGACCGCTTCCTTGACCGCGTAGTAGGGGACGCGAATCTCTTCACGCATGCCGAGCTGTTCGAGAGTCTTTCCAACCATCACGCCCGCAGCGAGCTTGGCGAGCGAGACACCGGTCGCCTTGCTGACGAACGGGACGGTACGCGAGCCGCGCGGGTTGACCTCCAGCACGTAGACCACACCGTCCTTCACCGCGTACTGCACGTTGATCAGCCCGATGACGCCCAGCGCCCTGGCGAACGCCTTCGTGTACCTGCGCATCGTGTCCACGGTCTTCTCGTCCAGCTGGTACGGCGGAAGGACACAGGCCGAGTCGCCGGAATGAATTCCGGCTTCCTCGATGTGCTCCATCACGCCGCCGATGACGCAATCGTTGCCGTCGGACAGCGCGTCCACGTCCGCCTCGAACGCGTCCTCCAGGAACCGGTCAATGAGCACCGGATGTTCGGGGGCAACGCGCGCGGCCTGGTGGAAGTATTCCCGGAGCGCGGGCTCGTCGTACACGATCTTCATGGCGCGCCCGCCGAGCACGTACGAGGGCCGCACCAGCACCGGGTACCCGATGCCCCGGGCCACGGCGGCCGCCTCGTCCACGCTCATCGCCGTGCCACTCGGCGGCTGGGCCACGCCCAGCTCGCGCGCCAGCGCTTCGAACCGCCTGCGGTCCTCGGCCATGTCGATCGCGTCGGGCGTCGTTCCGAGGATAGGGATCTTCGCCGCCTCGAGACCCTTGGCCAGCTTGAGCGGGGTCTGGCCGCCCAGCTGCACGATCACGCCCTTCGGCTTCTCGAGCCGCACGATCTCGAGCACGTCCTCCAGGGTCAGCGGCTCGAAGTAGAGCTTGTCGGACATGTCGAAATCGGTGGAAACGGTTTCCGGGTTGGAGTTGATCATGATGGTCTTGAAGCCCATCTCCCGGAGCGCCAGGCCGGCCCGCACGCAGCAGTAGTCGAACTCCACTCCCTGCCCGATGCGGTTGGGTCCGCTCCCCAGGATAATGACTCCCTTCGACCCGAAGGACTCCGATTCATTTTCGTCGTCGTACGACGAGTAGAGATACGGGGTCTTCGAGGGAAACTCGCCGGCGCAGGTATCCACCATCTTGTACGCGGGGTGGATCTTCGCCGCCCACCGCGCCTCACGGATCTCCGCTTCCGGTACTCCGCGGAGGACCGCCAGCTGGCGGTCGGAAAACCCCATGCGTTTCATGGAGCGCAACAGCGCCGGGTCCGCCCTGGGCGCGGCGACGAACGCCCGTTCCGCCTCGATCAGCTCGTGGAGCTGCTGGAGGAACCAGGGATCGATCCGACTCAGCTCGGCGATCTCCTTCACCGATACGCCGTGGAGCATGGCGCGCTTGACCTGGAAGATCCGCTCGGGCGTGGGTGTCCGGAGAGCCGCCTTCACGGCCTCGACGTCGTCGGACTCCAGGCGGTCGTCGCCCGGCGTCGGACCCACCACCCAGCCGGAACGATCGTTCTCCAGCGCGCGCAGCCCTTTCTGGAACGCCTCCTTGAACGTGCGGCCGATCGCCATCGATTCGCCTACCGACTTCATCTGGGTGGTGAGGCGCGCGTCGGCGGTCGGGAATTTCTCGAAGGCGAAGCGGGGACACTTCACGACCACGTAGTCGAGCACCGGCTCGAATGACGCGGGCGTGGTCTTGGTGATGTCGTTGGGGAGCTCGTCGAGCCGGTAACCGATCGCGAGCTTGGTACCGATGCGGGCGATCGGGAAACCGGTCGCCTTGGAAGCGAGCGCGGACGACCGTGAGACCCGCGGATTCATCTCGATGACCAGCATCTCGCCGTCCACCGGGCTCACCGCGAACTGGATGTTGCACCCGCCCGCGGCGACACCGATTTCGCGGATGATCGCGATGGAGGCATCGCGCATCAGCTGGTACTCGCGGTCCGTGAGCGTCATCGCCGGGGCGACCGTGATCGAGTCGCCGGTATGGACCCCCATCGGGTCCAGGTTTTCGATGGAGCAGACGATCACGACGTTGTCGTACGCGTCGCGCATCACCTCCAGCTCGAATTCCTTCCAGCCCAGCACCGACTGCTCCACCAGCGACGAGTGCACCGGAGAGAGATCGAGCGCGCGATCGATCAACTCTTCGTATTCCTCGAGGTTGTAGGCTATGCCACCCCCGGTGCCGCCCATCGTGAACGAGGGCCTGACGATGACCGGGTATCCCACCGTGTCCACGGCAGCGAGGGCCTCTTCGTGCGACTTCACGACCAGGCCCAGGGGCGTCTGGAGACCGATCCGCTGCATCGCCTTGGCAAACTCCGCGCGGTCTTCCGCCATCCTGATCGCCCGGGCGTCGGCACCGATCAGTTCCACGCCGAATTTTTCGAGGGTGCCGTCTTCCGCCAGCGCCATGGCCACGTTGAGCGCGGTCTGCCCGCCCAGCGTCGGAAGCAGCGCGTCCGGCCGTTCCCGCTCAATGACGCGCGCCACCCATTCCGGAGTCACCGGCTCGATGTACGTACGGTCCGCCAGCTCCGGGTCCGTCATGATCGTGGCGGGATTGGAATTGACCAGGACCACCTCGTAGCCCTCTTCCTTGAGGGCCTTCACCGCCTGGGTCCCGGAGTAATCGAACTCGGCCGCCTGACCGATAATGATGGGACCCGACCCGATGAGCAGAATCTTCTTCAGGTCAGTCCGCTTGGGCATTCACGACCTCTCGCAGCGTTTCCTCCAGGGTGTGCTTCGGCGACCAGCCGGTGGCGGCGCGCAGGCGCGAGCCGTCGCCGACCATGTACGGTATGTCGCCCGCCCGCATGAGCGAGGGATGCGGCTCCGGCTCCGGACGGTAGCCGATGGCTGCACACAGCAGGTCGTACATGGTGGCCAGGGTCACACCGTCCCCGCAGGCGACATTGTAGATCGCGCTCGGTGCCGTCCCCGCCAGGAGGCGGACGTAGGCATCGGCCACGTCGTCCACGTGCATCATTTCCCGTACGACGTCCAGGTTCCCCACCCGGACCATCGGGGCGCCGGAACGCCTGGCTGCGCGGATTCGGGACGCCATTGCCGGAACGAAGTATCGATCCTGCTGGCCCGGCCCGGTGTGCGGAAAGGCGCGGGCAATCACTACCCGCAACCCGGTGCGCCGGTGCACCTCGAGCGCCGCCACCTCGGCGCCCAGCTTCGAGGCCGCATAGGGCGAGGTGGGTTCGAGCGGGTCATCCTCCCGCCGCGGGACCTGCGCCCCAGCCCCGTAGACCTCGGCGGTGGAAACCAGGAGCAGCAGCGTGTTCGCCGGCTGGGCGGCGCTGCCGAGCGCCTCAGCGAGCATCGCCGTCCCGACCGCGTTCACCCGCCAGGCGATTGCAGGATGGCTGCGGGCTTCCGCACCCGACGCCATGGCCGCGAGATGGATCACCGCATCGAATCCGCCGCTCACGGCCGCCGAAATGGAATCTGCCTGTTCCAGGTCCAGCGGCACGGCGGGCACGCCGGCAGGCGAGACGGCACGAGGCATGATCGCGGCAACCACCCGGTGCCCGGCCTCAACGAGCTTGGGGACCAACCGGGACCCGACAAACCCGTCGGCCCCGGTGACCAGCACTTTCAATGGCTCGCCCCCAGGCGCTTCAGGTCTGCATCCACCATCATCCGCACCAGCCTTTCAAACGTGACCTGCGGCTTCCAGCCCAGCGCGCGCGTCACCTTCGACGGATCGGCCAGGAGCAGGTCCACCTCCGCCGGTCGCACGAGCGACGGATCGGTCTTCACGTACTTCTCGTATTCCAGCCCGGCGTGCGCGAACGCGAGGTCGACCAACTCGCGCACGGAATGGGTTTCCCCGGTGCCCACGACGTAGTCCTCCGGCGTTGGCTGCTGGAGCATCCGCCACATCGCGTCGACGTAGTCACCCGCGAATCCCCAGTCGCGCTTGGCATCGAGGTTCCCGAGCTTGAGCTCCTTGGCAAGGCCGAGCTTGATCCGCGCAACGCCATCCGTGACGCGGCGGGTGACGAATTCCAGGCCGCGCCGAGGCGATTCGTGGTTGAAGAGAATCCCGCTCACGGCGAACATGCCGTAGGACTCCCGGTAGTTCATCGTGATGTAATGGCCGTAGACCTTGGCGACGCCGTACGGCGACCGTGGGTGGAAGGGCGTGTCCTCGTTCTGCGGAGAATGGTGCACCTTACCGAACATTTCCGAGGAGCTGGCCTGGTAAAACCGGGCCTTCGGCTGGGCCAGGTGGACGGCCTCGAGTAGTCGTGTCACCCCGAGCGCCGTGAACTCGCCCGTCAGCACCGGCTGGCCCCAGCTGGTGGGCACAAAGCTCTGCGCCGCGAGATTGTAGACCTCGTCCGGCTTCACCTTGTCCACCACGATCGTCAGCGAATGCTGATCCAGCAGGTCGGCCGCGACGATCTCGATGCGATCGATAAGGTGGCCAATGCGTTCATAGGAGTCGTGGGACGTCCGGCGGACCACCCCGACGACGCGATAGTTCTTGGACAGCAGGTGCTCGGCGAGGTACGATCCGTCCTGGCCGGTGACACCGGTAATCAGCGCTGTTGGCACGGTTAGAGCCTCTCAGGCTTGAAGGTCATCCACTGCCCTGCTATCTTCTTGCCTCGCTTTGGAATGCGCAATTGCAATCTTCCCGAATCTATCGAGCAGGACATGGCCAGAAACTGTGATGTGTGTGGCAAGGGACCGACGTACGGTAACCGCGTGAGCCACGCGAACAATAAGACCCGCCGCCGCTGGTATCCCAACCTTCAGACGGTCCGCGTTCTGGTTGAGGGGCAGCCCCGCCGCAAGCAGGTCTGCACCCAGTGCATCAAGTCAAACAAGGTCGTCAAGGCGCCCCGCCGGGCATCGGTCGCGGCGACCAGCTAAGAAAATGGGGACCATCAGGTCCCCATGTTGTTCTCTCTCCGCAGCCTCGACCACTACTCCGCAAGCAGCTCGATCCGGGCGAGCTCCGCGCCGTCACCGACGCGGGAGCGAATCTTGATGATCCGGGTGTAGCCACCGGGCCGACTGGCGAAGCGCGGGCCCAGCTCCTTGAAGAGCCTCCCCGACACCTCGCGGTCCTTGATCCGGCGTTCCACCAGGCGGCGCGCGTGCAGGTCACCTCGGCGCGCGAGCGTGATGAGCTTCTCGACCATCGGCCGCAGCTCCTTGGCCTTGGCCACCGTCGTTTCTACGGCGTCGTGCTGCAGCAGCGAAGTCGCCATGTTGTTGAGCATGGCGCGCCGGTGCTTGGACGTCCGGCTGAGCTGGCGATCCTTGGCGCCGTGCCGCATCAGACTTCTCCGTCGAGGGGCTCGCCACCGGCCGTGGCCGGCGGGACGCCCGGATTGGTCACGACGATATCGCCGTCGCGGTCCTCGAACGCCATCCCGAAGTTCAGGCCTTCGCGCCGCAGGAGGTCTGCGATCTCGGAGAGCGCCTTCTCGCCCACGTTCTTCACGCGGAGCAGCTCTTCCTCGTTGTAGCGGACCAGGTCACCCAGCGTGCTGATATTGAAATTCTTGAGCGAATTGATGGACCGCACCGACAGGCCGAGGTCGTCGATGGGCCGGCCCAGCTGCCCGCGAAGCCGCGAGCTGTCTTTGCGGGCCCCGTTCCCGGCCTGGACCGGTGAGACGCTGCCGAAGTCCACGAAGTACCGGTAATGCTCCTGCAGGAGCGCCGCGCCATAGGCCACGGCGTCTTCCGGAGTGAGCGTGCCGTTGGTTTCGACCGTCACGGTAAGACGATCGAAGTCAGTGCGCTGGCCAACGCGGGTTTCCGCGACCGTGAAATTGCAGCGGCGAACCGGGTTGTAGATCGCGTCGATGCGGACCAGGTCCACCGGCAGTGAGCGATCGACCGGGTGCTGGGAGGCTTCGACGTAGCCGCGGCCGCGGTTGACGTAGAGCTCACCGGTGAGTTCGCGGTCTTCCTGGAGCGTGAACAGCGGCTGCTCCGGGTGCACCACCCGCACCGCGCCGTGGGCCTCGATGTCACGGGCCAGCACCGCCCCCGACTTCGTGACCTTCAGGTGCAGGACCACGTCAGTCACTTCTTCGGCCATCACCAGCGTTAGTTGCTTGAGCGACTGGATGATCTGGTGGATGTCTTCGACCACGCCGGGCACCGTCTGGTGCTCGTGCACAACGCCATCCAGCCGGAATCCCCACACGGCCGCGCCTGGCAACGAGGACAGCAGCATCCGCCGCAGGGAATTCCCCAGCGTGTAGCCGTAGCCCCGCTCCAGTGGCTGGAGCCGGAACTCGGCGGCGAACGGGTTGTCCTCGCGCTTCGTCATCTCGATGAGATGCGGGCGTACGAGACCTGCCAAGTCAACTTTCATGATTATTTCGAATAGAGCTCAACAATGAGCTGTTCCTGTGCGACCACCGGAATGGCGTCGCGCCGTGGAAGTTCCGTAACCTTGCCGGCGGCCTTTTCGGAATCCACCGAGATCCACGAAACAGGGGTTGCGCGGGACAGCGCTTCCAGCGAGGCGCGGACCGACAGGAGGTCCTTGCTCGGCGGCGCCACCTGCACCTCGTCCTGGGCGCGGAGGCGGAACGACGGCACGTCCACCGTCTCGCTGTTCACCTGCACATGGCCATGCAGGACGAGCTGGCGGGCAGCCTTGCGGCTGGCCGCGAAGCCCATCCGATAGACGACGTTGTCAAGGCGAGTCTCGAGCGCGACGAGCAGGTTCTCACCCGTCACTCCCGGCTCGTGCCGCACGCGGTCGAAAATGTTGCGGAACTGGCGCTCGGACAGGCCATACATGCGCTTGACCTTCTGTTTCTCACGCAGCTGCTTGGCGTACTCCGACGTTTTGCGGCGGCGCCCGGTGCTCTGGCCGTGCTGGCCGGGGGCGTACGCGCGGCGCTCGACCGCGCACTTCTCCGTGAGGCAGCGGGAACCCTTCAGGAACAGCTTGGTCCCCTCGCGACGGCACAGCTTGCAGGAAGGTCCAGTGTAGCGCGACATGATCAGACCCGCCGCTTCTTGGGAGGACGGCAGCCGTTGTGCGGAATCGGCGTGACATCACGGATGGACGAGACGTGTAGACCGACGGTGGCCAGCGCCTGGATGGCCGACTCGCGGCCCGCCCCGGGACCCTGCACGCGCACGTGCACCCGGCGCACACCCATGTTGTAGGCCTCGCGGGCACAATTCTCGGCCGCGACCGTGGCCGCGAACGAGGTGGACTTCTTGGAACCCTTGAAGCCCGACTTGCCGGCCGTGCCCCACGACACCGCGTTGCCCTTGGTATCGGTAATGGTGATCAGGGTGTTGTTGAACGTGGCGGTGATGTGGACGATGCCCTCCGCCTCCACGGTCTTCTTGGCGCGCTTGGCGCTCGCTGCTACTGGTGTCGGATTGGTCATGTTACTTCTTGGCTAGCACCTTCTTCTTGCCGGCGATTGCGCGCCGGGGACCCTTCTTGGTCCGGGCATTGGTATGGGTTCGCTGGCCGCGTACGGGCAGGCCCTTGCGATGCCGGCCGCCGCGGTAGCTCCCGATGTCCATCAGACGCTTGATGTTCATGGCCACTTCAGTGCGGAGCGCGCCTTCGACCTTCACTTCGCGCTCGATGATCTGCCGCAGCCGGGCAACCTCGGAGTCCGTGAGATCACGAACCCGCGCGTTGGGATTGACTGCCGTCTTGTCCAGGATGCGCTGAGACGTGGGCAGCCCGATGCCAAAGATGTAAGTCAGCGCGATCTCGACTCGCTTTTCACGCGGGAGGTCGACGCCGGCGATTCGTGCCATGTTCTTAGCCCTGCCGTTGCTTGTGCTTGGGAGTACGCTTGCAGATGACGCGAGTCACGCCATTGCGCCGGACAACTTTACAATGCTCGCAAATGGGCTTGACGCTCGAACGCACTTTCAAACGGGGACCCCGGTTCCAGATTTGAGTCTATGCCAGAATTTCGGTCAGACTCGCAATATAGAAACGGGTCAAAGTGACCGCAAGTGACGACTCTTGCAGGAATTAAGGGGTTACTCGTATCTCCGTAAGGCGCCAGCGGCCGCCCACGCGCCGGAAGCCCAGGAACACCCGTTCCGAGACCTCGTCCGCCGTTCCCCGGACCACGTACCTGCGAGACGCCTCCGCATAGCCCTGCTCCTCACCCGTCGGCCGGATGGTGGTGAATTCGAACGCGCGCTCTGCCGAAGGCTGGAAGAATCGGTTCAGCAGCCGCGTCGCCTGGCTGGATGTCACGGTGGCCTCTTCCACGCCGGGAAGGCGTAGCGCGAGTGTATCGCCCGTTCCGGCCAGCATCCCCGCATCGTGCACCATCCACGCGTACCGGGCTCGCTGGGCCACCTCATCCAGGGTTTGCTGGGCCACGACGGGGGTGGAGAGCGCCGCCGAGGCGATCACCAGGGCCAGGCCGAGGGCGTTCAGCGGGCGGCGAGACACAGCTGTTCGTACGCGGCGATTGGATCGCGCGCCTGGGTAATGGGGCGTCCGACCACGAGGTGCGTCGCTCCGGCCCGCGCGGCATCCCGGGGCTCGGCCGTGCGCTTCTGGTCCCCCGCGTCGGAACCCGCCGGCCGAATTCCCGGCACGACCACCCACGCTCCGTTGCGCATGAGCGGCCGAACCGTTGGTATCTCGAGGGCCGAGGCCACGACGCCTCCGAGCCCGGCATCCATGGCGGCCGTGGCCAGGCGGGCCACCTCCGACGTGAGATCCACACTCGACCGCCCCACTGCCGCGCCGAAGGACTCCGGCGAATGGGATGTCAGGACCGTGACACCCACGAGCCGCATGGGGCCCGCCGCTTCCGCGGCGGCCCGCATCATCTCGCTGCCGCCCAGCGTGTGCACGGTGGCGAGATCCACGCCCACCTCCGCTGCCGTGGCGACGGCGCCCGCCACCTGGTGTGGGATGTCGTGCCACTTCAGGTCGAGAAAGACGCGGACGCCCCGCGCTTTCATCTCGGCGACCAGGTCCATGCCGCTCTCCACCAGCAACGTCGGCCCGACCTTCACCCACGCGAGGCCAGGGAGGCGGTCCATGAGGCCGAGGGCCTCGTCGCCCGACGGGACATCGAGCGCGACGATGATCTCAGCCACGCGTGCTCCACGCCTCGGCGATCCCCTCGGGAATGCGCGGGTTGGCAAGCGCGGCGGTCCCGATCGCCACCAGCGATGCGCCCGCTTCGAAATACTGGTTGGCGTCGTCGAGACTCCGTATGCCACCCACCCCAATTACCGGCAGCCCGGTTTTTGCGCGCACCCGGCGCGTGGCGAGGACTCCGATGGGCAACAGGGCGGGACCACTCACGCCGCCTTGCCCGTATCCGAGCCGTGAGGGCAGTTGGCCGTTGGAACCCGCGTGCTCCCGGTAGAGGGCGCCCGGCATCGTGTTCACGAGCGAGAATCCCGACGCGCCCGCGCGCGCCGCAGCGTCGGCCGTCCGCGCGGGATCGCTCAGGGTGGGCGCGAGCTTCACGATGAGCGGGCGGTCCGTCTCGGCCTTACAACTGGCCACGAGCTCGCTGAGCGTGGATTCATTCGCACCGAACTCCTCGCCGCCCCTGGCGGTGTTGGGACAGGAAACGTTGAGCTCGAAGGCCGTGACGACTTCCAACTGGCTTAGCCGGCGAACCACGGTCACATAGTCCCCGACCATCGAGCCGACGACGTTCACAATCACCCGCGCGTGCACCAGATGTTCCGCGAGCCAGGGGAGGCCGACCGTCGCCACGTGTTCCATCCCCGGATTCGCAAGACCGATCGCGTTGATCATGCCGCCGGCGAACTCGGCCACGCGCGGCGGGGCGTGGCCCGGCCGAGGCTCGGGACTGACCGCCTTGGTCACAATCCCGCCGAGGCGGTCGATGGCGATCACGCCGGCGATCTCCCGCCCAAAACCGGCCGTGCCAGAGGCGAGCAGGACCGGATTCTGGAACGTGGTACCGAAGACTTCGATTGCGGCGCGGGCGGTCGGGGCGGTCACGGCTCGGGGAGGCGGCGCCCCACGGGGGGGAGCGGCGCAGCCTGCGTGGCTGGCGTGTTCCGGGGCGCCGCGGGTCGCGCGCGGGGAGTCACCGACGACGTGTCGCCCGCCTCGCGAAGACGCTCCTCCGCGTCGCTGTCCAGCCCGCTGAGGAGGTACGGAGAATCGGGATACCGGCTCGCGGCGAGCGCAAGGACGGCATCGGCGCCATCGGGGTCCAGGAGCGCGGAGGCGAGCAGCGCCTTGGGCGCGAGGGGCGAGTCGGGCCAGGTGCGTTGCAGCTCGCGGAACAGGGCCGCGGCGAGAAGGCCGGCTCCGAGGTCGCGCACGCGCTCGATAGCCAGGAAACGGGCCGCATCGGAGCGATCCATCCATCCCGGCTCGATCACGTGCTGGAGCACGGGGATCACCGCGCCCACCAACCCGGCCGCGATGTTCGCCCCCTCCAGCGCGTTCAGGCGCTGGACGATGAGGGGAACGTCTTCCGCATCTCTCGACGCCCGAAGGTCCACCAGCACGAGATAGGCGGCGGCAACCTGACCGTCAGTCGAGTCCGGCGCGGCGGCCCGGGCGGCAAGGAGCCGGGCGCGCTCCCGGTTCGTATCGCCAGGGCGCCAGCGTGCGGCGTCCGCCAGCATGAGCCTGGCATGCTGTCCCGGGGTGAGGTTGGCCCTGGTGACCAGCGAGTCGACCAGCGCGGAAGCGGCTTCCCGGTCCGCTGTTCCCAGCGCATCGAGCACCGCGGGCCAGCGCCGCTCGTCGTAGGCGCCGGGCGCGGCCCGCATCAGCGTGCCCGCGGCATCGCCCGCGTGGCCGAGGCCGATCTGCGCGGTGGCGCGATCCATGGCCGCCTCTCCATCGGGGATGTCGCCGAGGTCGGCGAGCGCCGCTGCGTAGTCGGCCTGCGCGAGTGACGCGCGGGCCCTCCAGACGCGCGCCTCGCGCGCCACGGCCGGATCCGGATCGGCGAGCAGCGGATCGAGCAGCGATCGCGCGGACGATGGGGCCTCCAGCCGCACGCGGCATTGGCCGAGCAGCAACCGCGCGTCCCGCCGCGTGGCGGCATCCTGGCTGGAATCCATGGCGAGCGTGAGGGGAGTGACCGCCGCGCCGCAGCGGTCGGCTTGCGCCAGCGCGCGGCCCTGGAGGAACCACGCGTCGTCGCGGTAGCGGCTGCGGGGGTATCGAATGGAAACGGACTCGGCCTTGGCGGCCGCCTCTTCCCAGAGCGACCGCGACTCACCACCGCGACCCTCGCGCTGGGCGCGCGCGGCGTCCCGGGCGAGGCGATTGGCGTTGTAGAGTCCGTTGTAGTAAGCGCAACCGAGGGAAAGGACGACGACCGCCAGGAAACCGGCGGTGCGCCGTTGGGTCACTGCCCTGCCTCGTACACCTTGTTCTCGTATTGCCTGAGGTAGGCCACGACCGCATCCGCGATGGATGACGCGAGTTTCTGCTGGCCCGGGACGGACGCCATGAAACGGCCGTCGACGCGGTTGGTGCTGAACCCGACTTCAACCAGGACCGCGGGGCGCCGAGCGGTATTCAGGACGATGAATCCCGCCTGTCGCACGCCACGATCGCCACCCGGGTGTGAGCGAACCGTGTTCGACTGGATCAGCTCGGCCAGCACCGCCGATTCACGGAGGTACTCGTTGGTCTGCAGGTCCTTGAGGATGAAGTCCAGCGGGTCGCCGCGCTCCGGCCGGTAGTGGGTGTCGAAGCGGACGGCATCGTTTTCCATTTCCGCCACGCGCTTTTCGTCCACGGTTCGCGCGGCGGCCATGTAATAGGTCTCCACCCCGCTCACGTCCTGGTACCCGGGTCTCCTGGGCATCGCGTTGACGTGAATGCTCAGGAAGAGGTCGCACTCATCCGTGCAGAAGCCTCCGCGATCGCCCAGCGCGATCAGCGTGTCCTTGCTCCGGGTCATCACCACCTCGATGCCGCGCCGCTCCAGCTCCTGCTTCAGCGCCTTCGACACCGCGAGGTTGATGTCCTTCTCCGTGAGATTGCCGGGAAGATGGAGACCGGGGTTGCCGGGATCATGGCCACCGTGGCCGGGATCGATGACCACGGAGTGGGGGAATCGCAGAACGCCGCTGGCCGGGAGCCGGCCGGCGCGCACCGGGGGCTTTCGCGCCGGCACACGGGTGACGACGGGCGTCACCGCGAGCTCTTCGAAGCGCCCCGCCAGCGCATCGTAGCGATAGCCCTCGGTGAACACGGTGGGCACATACCCCGTGAGCCACTGGAGCGGGAGGAAGAGCGTGTCGCGCGCGATGTAGGCTCCCCCCGCCAGCGGAATGGCCCGGTCGCCATGGACGAACACCGGCGCCCCGAGGAGAAACCGGAAGGGCTGACCCGCGAACGTCACCACGGCCCAATCGGATTTGAGATCGGTGGTCAACGGCAGAATACGGGCGAGGTACGGCGCCGGAAGCGCTGGATGACCGCGCTCCTCGGTGATAGGAATGACGGACTCGCCCTTCCGGGTGGCGATGACGAGCGAGGCCGGCGCGGGCGCCGGCGCGGATGCCTTGCCGCCCAATCCGAGGATGGCGGCGATGGCGAATACGACGGCGCGCATCACCGGCGCCGACCCACGCTGCGAGCGAGCTCGCGATTCATTTCGCGCTCTTTCAGATCCGCGCGCTTGTCGTGCATCTTTTTCCCTCGGCCGAGCGCGAGCGTCACCTTCGCCCGTCCCCGAGTGATGTGCAGATCCAGAGGCACCAACGTCAGACCTTTCTGCTCCACGGCGCCGATCAGGCGCCGGATTTCGTTGCGATGCAGCAACAATTTGCGGCTTCGCACCGAAACGTGTTCTGTATAGCCACGCGACTCATACGGCGTCACGTTCATCGCTTCCAGCCAGACCTCACCCTTTCGCACTGAGCCAAACGCTTCCTTCAGGCTCAGTTTCCCATCGCGAATCGACTTGATCTCCGAGCCGGTAAGCACGATTCCCGCTTCCCAGGTCTCAAGGATGTGGTAGTCGTGCCGGGCCTTTGGGTTCCGAGCAAGGACCAGGCCGGAATCGGAGTCTGTTTTTGATCGAGGCACGGGCTAACTTCAAGATAGAAAAGGATTTCCGCATGGTCAAGCGCAGCCTTGCCCGGCGCGGCAAGGACCGTCTATTATTCGCGCCCCGAATGGGGTGAGTTCGGGCCGAAGTGGTGGAACTGGTAGACGCGCTGGCTTCAGGAGCCAGTGGGTGCAAGCCCATGGGGGTTCGAGTCCCCCCTTCGGCATGACAACTACAGGGAAGCGGGAAGCGGAATTACAAAGGGGAAGAGTTGGCTCCGTGCCGACTCTTCCCCTTTTCGTTTCCCCTTCCCGCTTCCCCGCCGTCTAGTAACGAGGCATGTCTGGGTCAACACTGGCTGCCCAGGCGTCTATTCCGCCCATCAGGTTCCGCAGTCGCGACAAGCCCGCGGCCTTGAGCATTTCGAGCGCGCGCATCGAGCGCACGCCGTGGTGGCACTGGAGCACGATGTCCTTGTGTCCATCCACTTCGTTCAGCCGTGACGGCAGCTCGCTCAGCGGGATCAGGGTAGCCCCCTCGATGTGGCAGATCTCCCACTCGTGGGATTCGCGCACGTCGATGACGACCAGGTTCGGATTGCTTCTCATCTCCTTCTCGAGGTCCTTGGCAGTCATGTCCAGGTCCGAGTACCCGGTTTCCGCACCGACGCCGCAGAACGCCTCGTAGTCGATCAGCTCGTGGATGGTCCGCTTCGGCCCGCAGATAGGGCAGTCCGGATCCTTCCTGAGCTTCAGCTCGCGGAACTTGAGCCGCAGCGCATCGAACAACAGCAGGCGACCGACCAGGTTCTCGCCCGCGCCGATGATCAGCTTGATCGCTTCGAGCGCCTGGATGCTCCCGACAATCCCCGGCAGCACGCCGAACACGCCACCCTCCGCGCACGACGGGACGAGTCCGGGGGGCGGCGGCTCCTGGTAGAGGCAGCGGTAGCACGGTCCCTTTTCGGCCCAGAACACCGACGACTGGCCCTCGAACCGGAAGATGGATCCGTACACGTTTGGCTTGCCCAGAAGTACGCAGACGTCGTTGACGAGGTAGCGGGTCGGGAAGTTGTCGGTCCCGTCCAGCACCATGTCGTAGTCCTTCGCGATCTCGAGCGCGTTCTCCGACGTGAAGCGCGTCTCGTAGCCTTCGATATGGACGTGGGGATTCAGGTCATTCAGGCGCGCAGTGGCGGACGCGAGCTTGGATGTTCCCACCGTGCTGGTCCCGTGGACGATCTGGCGCTGCAGGTTGGTCGAATCGACGACATCGAAGTCCACCAGCCCGATGGTGCCCACGCCGGCGGCGGCGAGATAAAGCGATGCTGGAGAGCCGAGTCCGCCCGCGCCGACGAGCAGCACGCGCGCGGCCTTGAGGGCGCGCTGGCCCTGCGGTCCCACTTCCGGCAGCAGGAGATGCCGGGAGTACCGGAGGATTTCCTGGTGAGACAGCTTGGGGAGCTCGCGCTCCACCAGCCGGTTCGACGTTTCAACGGTTGTAGCCATGCTTCTTCAAACCTCCTGGAGACGCCGGCGGCTCTCGGAGAGATACCGGTTGCCGCTGTCAGGTGCGATAACCACGATGACCGGGGGCCGTGTTCCCGCCCGGTCCGCTTC
>CAMDCH010000020.1:0-18571 GCA_945889655.1 bacterium HR33 | reverse complement strand
GCGAGGTGTGAGGTGTGAGGGGAATCCGCTCGCACCTCGCACCTCGTCCCTCGCACCTCAACGTCCCCGAAACTCCTTCACGAGCACCGCGATCTCGTTCACAGACAGTGTCCGTGTACCACCGTCCGCCACACCGATCCGGACCCTCGCACCGCCCACGACCGCCTGGTCCATCACGGTTAGATAGGTCTTGAGCTCGGGAATGGCCTCAAGCAGACGGAAGTAGGCGTCGCTGAAGGGCTCCACCGTGACCAGTCGACCGACTCGGCTACGGTAGCGTCTACCCACAGCTTGTCCTTCATCCGGAAGAGTTTCGCGCCTACGCGGCGCTCGCCGGCGGATTCCTTCTCGAACTTGCCCTTGCTCACCTGGAGGGCCGAGAGGAGGTCCGCCTCGGTCCGCACATCGCGCATCTTCGCCTGCTCGTCCGCCGCGGCGACCGCACCGCTTCCCGAGGTGGACATCCGCTGCCGCATCGCCGCCTCCGGCATCGGAGATGCAGGCCGGTTGTTGTTGGCCGTAAGGACCGGCTCCTGGACCAGGTACGATGTGTACTCGCTCAGGATGCCGTAGCGCATCGCCGTCTCGCGGATCTCGCGTTCGAGCTCCGGCGTGGATCCCTCGAGCCGGATGTTGCGCGTGAGCACGCCCAGCTTCCGGGAGGCCCACAGTCTCGGCATGAAGTCATTGGACGAAGAGCTCGCGGTGAACTCGGCGTTCACCGTGAATCGCTCCGTCACGCCGTTGCGACGGCCGGTGATCACAAGCGGTCCGCCCGTCTGCGAGCTCCCGGAGTAACGTCCGAAGACCACCAGCTCTTCGCCCGCGAACAGATCGGGCAGCCGGGCGGGATAGATCTCGCGAAGCGATACGGGCGCGTTCGCAATCTCCAGGTCCGTCAGGACCGGGAGGCTGATCTTGGTGATCATCTGCCCCAGGGCCGTTTCGACCTCGCCCTCCGACTGGACGTACTGCGTCGCGCCCCGGCCGGCCGCGGACAGCCGATCGAGCAGCTGCGTATTCACGTCGAACCCGACACCGAAGGCAAAGACCCGCGTCCGGCCGTGGGCCTGCTCGGCCTGGGCGGCGATCCGTTCGGGGTTCTGTTCGCCGACGGAGGGCAATCCATCCGTCATGAAGAGAACGATCGGAAGCCGGTCGTCGGGGCTGGACTGCTGGAATGCCTCGCGCAGCGCGGCTTCGATATTCGTGCCGCCTTCCGCGCTGAGCTGGTCCACCCAGCGGCGTGCCGAAGCGATCTCGTCGGACGTCGCCTGGGTCCACCCGGCGCGGTAGTTGTTGACCCCGCTGCTGAACGAGATGAGCCGGAACCGGTCGCCCCGGTTGAGCGAGCCGAGGAGCTGGCCCAGCGCCGTGCGCGCCTGCGCGATCTTGGTCCCCGACATTGAGCCGGACACGTCCACCACGGCCGTGACGTCGCGGGGCTGGGCGGGCGCGTCCCCGCGCCCGTTGCCGGGCGAGAGGGTCAGCATGAAGAACCCGTCCTCCGAGGACGGCCGGTGCGTGGCCAGGGTCAGGCCCACGAGTCCGCGTGCGAGCGGCAGAAACAGGCTCAGGTCGCCGCTGATGTTCTCGGCGCGCACGCTCATGCGGTCGCCCGTGCGGTCGGTACGGACGGTGTGCGTGGGGGAGAACGGATCCCTGTATTGATCCGCACTGTCCACCGTCACTGTCAGTGAAATCGGAGCCAAGCCAGTTGCCGCCGACCCCGGGCGCAAGCCCGGGGCAACGGTGCCAGACGCGCGACCCGCTGCATAGCGCAGCTGCAAGGCGTCGCCCGCTCTCGCCAGCACCTGCGTGTAGCGCAGCGTGATCTTGCGTGTTTCACCGGGATTGATGGGGAACACCCGCGCGCGGATCAGCCCGTGTCCCGCCAGCTCGATGAGTGCCGGGTCCCGTTTCCGCCGCACGATTTCTTCGTAAATGGAGCGAGCCCGCGCCGCGTCCATCGTCTCGCCGGTCAGCTCCTGGTCACCCTGGAAGAGCGAGAAGTTGCTGAAGACGGCTTCGCCGGGGAGCGGATACAGGTAGTCGCTCTGGCCGAGGACGCCGCCATGGTTGAGGAACCACTCTTCGACCTCCACCCGCGCGATGCGGCCCGTGACACGGATGGAAACGGCGGATCGCACCCGTTGTACGGCGCACTCGCACCGGATGTGGGGGGAAGGTTCGATCCACCCCTGGGCCAGGAGCGGTGACGTCGTAAGTAGCGCGGTAGCAAGGGCAAACAGCGTCTTCATGGCGTCCTCTGGTTGGGGTTCTGCATAGAGGACGGCGATGGGGGGAGAACTTGCACAACTGAAAGGTGCGAGGTGTGAGGTGTGAGGTTCGAGGGGGCCAGAGGGCAGTTCCCTCGCACCTCGAACCTCGAACCTACCTCACAGCAGTCATCTTCCTCCTCGCTTCCAGCTCCTCGAGCACCTGCCGGGCGTGGTCACGGATCGCGACGCCGTCGCCATCGGCCAGCTCCAGGATGGAGACGAGATCGCGGTACGTGCTGATCGCGAGCGCGGTGTCACCGGTAGCCAGGGCGGCGTCGGCACGCAGGGGCAGGACGAAGGGCCACGCCACCTGGTCCACGTACGAATTGATGTGCAGGAAGCCCTGGGAGACTTCCAGCGCCTCGCGCGGCCGGCCGGCCAGCATGGCGAACCGCACGCGCGAGATCCGGAGCGGCCAGAGGGAGGCCGCCGTGGAGAAAGGCACCTGCTCGATGGAGAACCGCTGGGTAGCGCGTCGCCACGTCGCGAGCGCCCCGGCGGTGTCACCGGCGGCGATCCGTTCCCACGCCGAGAGGTCGTCGCCCAGCGACATCTCGACCGGCGCGGCCTGGCCGGGCGGCCGCACGAGTCGCGCAAAGTCCTGCGTGACATCGGCCGCCTCTTCCACCGTGCGGCGCGACGAGAACCACCGGGCCGCCAGCCAGCGGGCAACGAGAGGATCGTTTCGCGTGGTGCGTAGGCGCCGGGCTGCCGCTTCCTGCGCTCCATCGTCGGCCAGGTCGGCCAGGGGCGTGATCCCCGAGAGCACCACCCAGCGGTCGATCTCATCCTGGCGCACGCCGGCCGCCCGGGCATCACGCACCAGGGCGCGCGCCGAGCTCTGGCGGCCGGCCCCCAGGAAGTTGGCGAGGCGCATGCGGAACGCGCGCGCCTTGTCTTCACCGCGAGATGCGCGCGCCCAGAGCGCATCCAGCGCGCGGGAGCCGATCGAGCGCTCGGCCGGCGTGCTCGCGAAACCGCCCGCGATGAAGGCGATCTCCTCCAGCACCTCGGCGGGACGCTGCGGAAACGAAGCGACCACCGCACCCGCGTACCGCCGGTAATGGAGGAGGGTGTCCGCGATCGCCACCAGCTGCGCGGGGATGGAGCTGCGGTCGATCGCCAGGTAACGCTGGATGTACTGGCGGGTGGCCACGTCATCCTTCTCCGCCATCGCGATCATCAGCAGGTGCGCGATCGCGGTTGCGAACGCGGGATCCCTGGTCAGGACCTCCTGGAACGGCCCCTTGGCGTCCGAGAGCGGAAAACCGACCAGCGGCCCGAAATGAAACTGCAGCTCACCCAGCGCGAACCAGGCATCCACCGCGTCGGGATACCGCGTCACCAGTTCCTGCAGCGTCTGGATCGCCTGCTTCACGTCACCGTCGTTGATCAGGCTTTCGTACCCAGTCAACAGCTGGCGCGACGCCGGGTCCAGGCGCTCCTTGTGGATGGCCGCGGGCATGGCGGACCGGATCTGTGTCTCGGTCGGCAGGAGCTGGATGACCGCGAGCAGCCGCTTGAGGTACGCCGGGGCATACGTGGGATCGAGCGCGATCACCCGCTCGAACTGTTCCACTGCCTCGTCGTAGGCCGCGCGCCGGAGATCCTGGTCTCCCTGGAAATAGGCCGCGATGGCGGGAAGGCCGCGCGGGAGCGATGGCGACGGCAGCCCGGACCGTGCTTCCGCGGCCCTCGTGGCAAAACTCCTGATGACGAGACCGGACACCAGCGCGTGAAGACTGTCCACGACGCCGCTCGTGTCCACGCTCTCCACCAGCCGGTGCGCGAACGGATCGTACACCTGGACCCGGATCGTCACGCGGTTGCGCACGGTTTCGGCGCGACCGACCACCACGCGGTCGGCGCCCAGCCCCTGCGCCAGGTCCAGCAGCGTGTCGAGCGAGACCGGGTCGTTGCCAAAGCGGCGTCGGATGGCCGCCGCCACGACCGACGATCCCACGACCCGGTAGTCAGGCAGCATCTGGAGCTGCCAGGCAAAGGCCTGCGGCAGCACCGAGTCCAGGTCGATGCCTGGCGTGCGGCCGGTGGTGGAGAAGGGGAGGACTGCCACCGTGGGCCGCGCGGCCGCGCGAACCTCGGGCTCGTTCTGGCGCGCGCACCATCCGATGAGGCCGGCCAGGGCGAGCGCGGAGAGCGGCGCCCATGGCTTCACCAGGCGCCGCCGGCCGGCCTGGTCGAGGGCATCCAGCCAGGCACGGATGTGCACGGGGCGTTGGTCCCGGTGGGAGGCGAGCGGCAGGCAGAGCGCGGTGCTGATCGCCGGGGCGATGTCCGGGCGGGCGGTGCGAAACCAGCGCGTCAGTGCCGTACGGTCCTGTGTGAGATCGGGCCGCTCGGCCGCCAGGGCCTCCACCACCGTCGCGGCCAGGGCATACAGGTCCGCGCGCGCATCTACTTCCGACCCACCACCCACCTGCTCCGGCGCCATGTACGCGGGCGTGCCGAGGGACTCCCCGGTCCGCGTGATCTCGTCGCCGGCATCGGGCGTGACGGAGATGACGTGGGCCACGCCGAAGTCTGTCAGGAGCCAGCGGCCCGTGGCCCGCTCGAGCAGGATGTTCGACGGCTTCACGTCCCGATGCACGATGCCGCGGTCGTGCGCAAACGCGAGGGCGCCGCCGACCTGGTGGAGCAGCTCCGACGCCTCGGTGTAGCTGAACCGTCCATGCTCCCGAACGTGTTCATCGAGCGTCACGCCGTCGATGAGCGGCATGACCAGGAAGGCGAGCCCGCCTCGCACATCGAACTCGAAAACCGGCACGATATGCGGGTGGGAGAGGTGGGCCGCCAGCGAGGCCTCCCGCCGAAAGCGCGCCAGCCGCGTCTCGGAATTGGCGACCTCGGCCGGCAGGACCTTGATGGCCACGGGCGAATTCAGCGAACGGTGCCGGCCGGTATAGACCGTCCCCATCCCGCCCGACGCCAGCGTCCCAGTGATGTCGTACCGATCGGCGACCGCGGCCTGGACGGCGGCGAAGGCCGGCGTTTCGTCCGGCGTCACGTGGCCTGGCTCGTGCCGGCCGGGATCAAGCGGCATCCGGGATGATATACGGTGTCGACCCCGGTACTCGGCCATTCGTAACAGATCGCCGGCTTGGCGGGGGATCCGTCGGGGCGAACCTTCCCATGGAGCGTGCAGCTGAGCCGGTCCTCGCCGAGGTGTCCACAGGCGGAGATGATCTCACACTCGACCAGGTCTTCGTCGACGCGGTTCACCTTGCAGAGGTACGGCGAGATACGGGACCGGAGCAGCGCCTCCTTCTCAACCTCGGCTTCGTCGAGGACGATATCCATGGTCATGTCCCGGCAGCATGCCGCGCCCCGCCGATTATCGCCGGTCCGGCACGGTGCCCCGGCACACGGGTTGGGTCCCTGGACCGTCGGGAGCGAGCGACGCGGCACCGGCGGGTCTTGCAGGGGCACCCAGTGCATGGCGCGCTCCTCCATGATGCGCGAAGCGCCCTCGCGCGTGAGGGTAGCCGGCTCGTCAACGCGGGACGCTGGCACCCGTCCTTTCATTCCGTGGGCCGAGCAGATGGCCTGTCCGCTCTTGCCGTCCCCAGCCTCGAGGTACTTGCAGGGGATATGAACCGTGGCGGGGACCAGGAGGCGTGAGCCCCGCACGAATGGCCGTCCGAACGTGATCCGTTCCGTATGCCCCGTGAGCCACGTCCCCATGTCGTCATGAAACGCAACGGTGTCTTCATCAAGCTCTGCAACGCGGAGCGTGAGAGACAGCTCCCGGCAGTGGCTGCCGAGGGACATGCAAGGCGGCGGCGATATCATCGGTGAGTAACGGATTCCTGAAAGTGGGACGTCCTGCTGCACTACTCACTGCGTACTGCGCACTCAAGCTCAAGATTTGTGTGCAAAAAGCAAGGCCGCTACATTGGCGAAATTCGGCGGTTGCCTTTCTTCGACAGGAGCTTGCTTCCATGAAACGGATGTTCGTGACCCTGGCTCTCTGCGCTATCGCGTGCAGCGGCGAGCCGCCCGCGCAGTCCGGTACCCCCGCCACTCCCTCCGGTGCGGCTCCCAGTGCTGCCCCTGTCGTCACGCCGACCCAGGCTCCGAGCGGCCGAGCCACCGGCGTCATGCACGACGTGAACATGGAAGGGAACAAGGGGAAGTTCTTCTTCACGCCAGCTACGCTCACGATCAGGTCTGGTGACGTGGTGCGCTTTCACAACCTGAACGGCGGCCCCCACAACGTGCAGTTCAAGAAGGACCGCGTCCCCGCGGGCGCGCTGCCGCTGCTCAATCTCGCGATGGCCGACAGAATCGCGGATCTCACGGGACCGGTAATGATCAAGGAAGGGCAGGTCTACGAAGTCTCCTTCGTGAATGCTCCGCCCGGATCGTACACCTACACCTGCCAGCCTCACGAGATTCTTGGCATGACCGCGATGATTACGGTGACTCCCTGATCCAGCTGCGGTGTCTTGGTCCCGTCGCCGTCGTGGTTGACGGGGCCGTCCCACCCGCCGAGCTGCTCTGGAAGAAGAATCTCGCACTTCTGATCTACTTGGCCCGTTCCCCCCGCGGGCGCACCCGCGAGCATCTCGTGGGCCTCCTCTGGCCCGACAAGGACGAAGACAAGGCACGTCATTCCCTGAATGAGGCGCTCCGTGTCGTCCGCCGGTCGCTGGGGACGGCCCTGGAGACGGAGGGCGATACCATCCGCATCGGTGCGGGCGCCGTGGCGAGCGATGCCGACCACCTCGACGACCTGCCGGTGGAAGCCCTCGGACTCCGTTTCATGGAGGGATTTGTGGTTCCCGATGCCGGTGAGTTCGATGGATGGGTCGCACTGGAGCGGGATGGGGTCCAGGCTCGCCAGCTTGGGGTCCTGGCCCGCCGGGGCGAATCCGCGCTCGATTCAGGTGACCACGCCGGCGCGCGCGCGGCGGCACAGGCTGCCCTCGGGCTGGACCCAGCCAACGAGCCGGCGGCTCGACTGGCGATGCGCGCTGCAGCCCTGGGTGGCCGGCGGGCGTCGGCGCTGGAGGCATTCGAGCAGCTCCGCACGGCGCTCGCAGGGTTGGGCCTGACACCCGACAAGGCTTCCCGGTTGCTGGCCGAGCGGATTCGCGATGAGCGGATCGTCCCGCAGGCGCCTGCGCCCGCGCCGTCCGGTGCTGATCTTCCCCTTGGCGGATCCGCGCGCCAGGGAATGGCTGAGCTGGCCGCACGCTGGACCGCCGCGGCCCGGGGTGCCGCGCAGGTGGTTGCCCTGGTGGGGGACCCCGGTACCGGAAAGACGCGCCTGGCCGTTGAGCTCGCGGCGCGGGCGCGCCTGGATGGCGCCACGGTCCTCAGACTCCGCGCAGTGCCCGGAGAAACGTCACGCAATGGCTGGTCGGCGCTCCTCCGCGACGCTTTTGCGGAGCCAGCGCTGGCGGGCCTGGCCCCGGCTGCGCTGGCCTCGCTCGCGGAGCTGGAGCCCGACATCTCCGTCCGGTTCCCCGCGGCGCGATCCGCGGCGCCTCTCCCTCTCCCCGACGCAACACAGGCCGCGCTCCGCGCGCTCGCTGAGGATCGGGCGCTGCTCGTGATCCTCGACGATGCGCAGTACGCGCCCGCCGATTTCCTGTCGGAGCTGTCCCGCGTGGTCGAGCAGGGCCGATCCCTGCCGGTGCTCCTGCTCCTCGTGGCCGTCGGCAAGGACTCCAACGCCCTCGATGCGGTACGCGCCCGGATTGGCCGCGACTTGCCAGGCGCCGCCCTGGCCACGGTCGCCCTGTCTCCTGGGGACGTAGATGAGCTGGTCAGTGTCGCCTTTCCAGCGTATTCAGCGGCTCAGCGGCAACGCCTGGCCCGCCGGATCATGGCGGATACCGCGGGCAACCCCTTTCTCGCCACCGAGCTGGTGCGCGCGGTCCGCTCCGGGCTGACCATTCCAGATACGCCGGCGGCCTGGCCCTCCGCGAAGCACACCCTCGACGACACCCTGCCCGGGGATCTGCCGCCGTCCGTCGCGGCGGCGCTCAGGATGCGATTTCGTGAGCTGACCCCATCCGCCCAGCAGGTCCTCGTGGCCATCGCGGTGCTCGGCCCGGGGGCTGCCGAATCACGCATTGCCCGCGGCATCGAACTCCCACCGCCTGATGTCTCCCGCGCGCTGGACGAGCTGGAGTGGGGCCGGTGGATCGTAGCCGACCCTCGCGGCTACTCCTTTGCCACGCGGCTGGCGCGGGAAGTGGTGCTGGCAGACATGGTGACCGGGGGTCAACAGCGCCGGATCCGTGAAGGGGCGGGGCAATAGCGTCCCGGAACCGGCCTCGCTATCGTTGCAACTGATGAAAAATCGCCGTGTTACGCTGTTCATTATGGATGGAGCGCGCCCCGATGTCTTCGCCTTCCTGGCAGACCGGGGCGACCTGCCCAATATCTGCCGGTACGTGCTCGAACGGGGGTCATCTGTTCCGGCCACGACCGTTTTCCCATCTACAACCGGAGTTGCATACCTCCCTTTTCTCACGGGGTGCTACCCGGGCACGTGTGACGTTCCCGGCATACGGTGGCTCGACCGCGCGCGGTACACCGGCCACTGGATCCGGGACCGGCGCCACGTGCGGAATTACTGCGGCCCGCAGGGCGGCCTGCTCAACAGCGATCTCGCGCCGCACCTGAAGAGCATCTTCGACTTCGAGCCAGATTCGGTCGCGCTCTGCACCCCGTTCACCCGTGGTCTCGCGCCGGGGCGCGAGCGATCCAAGGTCAACCGCCTCGTCTGGGGTGGGCTCGCGCACTACACGGGCGCGTACATGCTGGTGGACCGGCTGGTCGGGCGCGCGATGCGTCGAGTCGCGAAGGAACGCCCGCGGTTCGCCTTCGTGGTTCTCCCCGGCATCGACGGAACGACGCACTTCAACGACCCGTGGCATCCCGAGGTGTTCCGGGCCTATCGCCAGGTTGACGAGATCGTGGGGCAATACCACGCCGACGGTGCTATGGACGAGGATCATCTCACGCTCCTGGTGAGCGACCATGGACTGTCAAAGGTCGACTGGCACGCGGACATCACGCTCGCGCTGGAGCATCGCGGCGTCCCCGTGCTGCGTCATCCGGCGCTCTGGCGACCGAACCCGCTGGTCATGGTGGCAGTCTCGGGCAACGGATCGGCCCAGGTGTACCTGAGGCCCGGCGTCATTCGCGGCGAGCGGTACGACATCTCGGCCATCGAGAGCGGATCCGTCCCGAAGATCCCCGCGGACCTGGTGGACTTCCTGCTTTCGGTGGACGGCGTGGCCCTGGTGGCAGGGATGGAACGCGGCGAAGTGGTCGTGCGGTCCCGTGCGGGCCAGGCCCGCCTGGCGGAAGTGGACGACCGCCACATCCGCTATTCGCCCGACACGGCGGATGTGCTGGACCTCTCGGCACGTGCGCAGACCTTCACCGAGCGGCAGTGGCTCGAGCAGTCACTGGACCGTGCTTATCCGGACGCACCGGCCCAGCTCACCCAGCTTTTTCGTTCGCCGCGGACCGGTGAGCTCGCGGTCGTGGCCGAGCCGGGCGTGGACCTCAGGCTCGAATGGGAAATCCCGGAGCACAAGTCGGGGCACGGCAGCCTGACGTACGATCACATGCGCTGTCTCGTCGTCGCGGACCGTCCGCTGCTGGGGCCGGTGCGGACGGTGGACATCTTTCCGCTGGTGCTCCAGCATCTTGGCTATGAAATACCGGCGGGCATCGACGGCGTCACGCCGAGAATCGAATCGGAAAAACGGGAGGTTGCGTGAAGCGACGTACGGTGATGCTGGCAGTGTTTGTTGGTCTGCGTATGGCCACTGCGGCGTCTGCGCAGTCTGTGGCCACCCGCATCGAAGACCAGCCCGACAGAAAGCAGCTCGCCATCCTGATCGGGCCCGTGGACCTCCCGGCCATGGATATGAGCCACGGGAACCACGACGACATCAGCATGATGGTCCTGCCGCCGGTGGCAACCGTGACGATTCCGAAGGACGTCTACCTCCACGGGTTCGATTTCGATGTCGTGGATGCGGAAGGGAAGGTCGTTCCCCGCCAGGTGGTGCACCACCTGAACCTGATCGATCCCGGCCACCGGGAGTTGTTCCTCCCGATCTCTCAGCGCGTGGGCGCGATCGGTGGTGAGACCGGTGCGCAGGATCTGGGGACCGTGGCCAAGTACATCGTGGGCATGCCGCTGAAGCAGGGGCAGCAGGTGGTCGTGTCGCTGATGCTGCACAACCCCACCGGCAAGGACATCAAGGGCGCCACGGTCCGTTACTACTGGAAATACCTCCCCGGCGGCCGGCCGTGGCCGCTGCTCGGACTCCAGCCGTTCCAGATGGACGTCTCTTTTCCCGCGGGTGACAAGTCGTTCGATATTCCCCCGGGGGAGTCAAGCAAGTCGTGGGAAGGCAAGCCGTCCGTCCCCGGGCGCGTCATGGTGATCGGCGGCCACCTGCACGAGTTGGCCACGAGCCTGAGGTTCGAGGACGTGACCAACAACAGGCTCATCTGGGAAGGGAAGCCGCACACGGACGAGGAAGGCAACGTGAACCACCTCGCCATCGGCTATCTCTACAAGACCTTCGGCGCGAAGGTCCAGCCCGAGAACACGTACCGGGTCTCGGTCACGTACGTCAATCCGACGGCTGACACGCTGAAGGGCGGCGGCATGGGCGTGGTGGCGGGGGTGTTCCTGCCGGGTGACGAATGGCCGGCGACGAACCTGTCCGATTCACTCTACGTTCTGGACCGCCGGCACTACATGCGCGAGGTCCGGGGCCAGCTCGGCAAGTTGAAAGAGATCAACGCCGCCACGCCGAAGCACGATGAGTCAAAACCCCACAAGCACTAGCCAGCAATCCCACCAGGACGCCGCTCGTTGCGTCCAGCACATAATGCATCTGGCAATACACCGTGCCCACCGTCAGCAGGATGGTCGGCACAACGTACCAGGCGGCCAGCCGCCGCCATTCGAACCAGAGTGCGCAGACCGTAGCCACCGTCGCGGCGACGTGGGATGACGGGAACGCGGCACCGAACGACGATCCGCCGGACAACACCCAGTAGACCAGCCGCGCGCTCCACACCTCCATGACCGGGCCCTCCGGGCGCGCGAACGCGTAGTACGGCCCGCCCACCGGGTAGAGCACGAAGATCACGTAGCAGGTCACGAACGCGATCATCATCGACCCGATCACGCGCCGGGCCGCATCGGGCGTGCCCCGGGCGACCAGCGCTATGGGTGTCGATACGATGATGATGTAATAGAAGAAATACGCCGCGTGAAGAATGGTGGACCAGAAGATCGACGGTGAACGACGCATCCACTCGTACGACACCTGCCCGCCGAACAGTGCCGCCTCCCAGTGTTGAATCACCTGGTCGTGGACCGCGGCGCGATCCATCCCGTATGCCTGCCCGAGGGCGCCGATCTGCCAGTAGAACGGGATCAGCAGGATGACCGGATACAGCACGTGCAGCGTGGACGCGATGCGATCTTCGCTGGTGGATCGTGCGAACAGCAGCAGCATGATCGCCACGAGCACGTTCATGGCGACCAGGTACCCACCCAGCCCATGCGTCAGCATTCCTCTTGCGGTTACGAGCACCGTGAGGAATGCGAGGTAGACAACGAGCAGTTTGTCTGTGGAGTTGAGCCTGGAAAGCAGCATCATTTCTGTCGAACCGTCTAACCGTCTAACCGTCCAACCGTCTAGCCGTCAAAGCCAACCCTCCGAGCGATACCAGGCGGCCGTGCGTGGCAGCCCTTTCGCGAGATCCCATTGCGGCTGCCAACCGGTGTCGCGGGTGAGTGCGGCCGGTGAGCACACGAACGCCTCCGCCAGGAACTCGTTTGCCTTGTCCCTGGTGAGCAGCGTCGCCTTGCCCGTGAGCGCCGCGGCCTTCTCCGTGAGCCAGAGCCCGCCCCTGGCCAGCGCGCCGGGAATCGGCAGCACGAACGGCTCCGCCTTCTCGCTCCCGGTGCTGTTGGAGAGCCCCCGTACCGCCCGGTGCACTCTCGTGACCAGCTCGCGTGTCGTGACGACCTCGGGATGGGCCGCGAAATAGGTGCTGCGCGGCCCCGCCCGGTCAGCCGCGTGCAGCAGGGCCGAGACCAGGTCTTCGACGTAGATGAATGAGAGCTCCTGCGTCCCATCGCCGAACACCGCCCCGAGACCCAGCGCCCCGAGCTTGAAGACCCGGAACATCTCCGTGTCCCGCGGACCATACACGACCGGTGGCCGTATAGCCGTCCACGGGAAATCAAATGTGCTCAGGGCCTCTTCACCCGCCCGCTTGCTGCTCCCGTAGAGTGTTATCGGCTTCGCGACGTCGGTTTCCGTGAGCGGCGTCCCGCGGCGCGAAGGGCCCGCTGCCGCCAGGCTGCTGACGTAGACGAATCGCTTGAGGAGCGGCGCGACGTGCGTCGTGGCTTCGGCGAGCAGGCGGGTGCCGGCGGCATTGGCCGCGAAGAACTCGGCGCCCGACCGCGCCGCGATCAGGCCCGCGACATGGAAGACGACGTCCGCGCCCCGGACCCCCTGGAGCATTGCCTCCCGGTTCTCCAGGTCACCCAGGACCACGCGCGGCTTCTTGCCGGTAAAAAGACGGTCAACCTTGGTGGGATTGCGGGCGAGGCAGACGACATCATCTCCACGTTCCAGCAAGGCCTGCACGAGGTGGGAGCCGACGAATCCCGTCCCCCCGGTGACGAAGACTTTCACAGCGGGCGGTCGTAGAGCCGGAGCGTCTTGTAGCGCTGGAAGCCCATCCGTGTCAACCCGTTGTTCATGGCGGTGTTGTCGTCGAGGATCCAGCCAGCCTCCGCCCAGCGGAAGCCCAGGGCGTAGCCCTTCTCCCAGAGCCACTTGTACAGCAGCACCTCGGCGCCTGTCTTCCGGTACTCGGGCAGGAGGCCCAGCAGGAGGACCCGGGCCCGTCTGATTTTCCGGCCGGCCCAGAGAACCTTGAGGATGCCGGGGAAGAGCTTGCCGGACGGATTCTTCTTGAGCGCGACGTTGAAGTCGGGCAGGGCAGCCGCAAAACCCACCAGATGGCCCGCTTTCTCGATGAATACGACGCCATCCGGCACCACGATCGGCTTCAGCTGACTGGCGAGGTGGTCGATCTCCGGCTCGGTGAGCGGCACGAAACCCCAGTTCTTGTCCCACGCCGAGTTGTAGACCTGCTTGATCAGGTTCACTTCCTCCTTGAAATGCTTCATGTCGAGCTTGCGCGCGGTCAGGTTGTAGCGCTCGGCGGCAATCTGCGCGCCACGGACCAGCCGTTCGGGAAGGGCGATGTCGTCGTCGGTCACCGCTTTCCAGTACTGGTACATGTCCTTGATCCTGGTGAAGCCCGCGCCCTCGACCAGTGGCACGTAGTACGCCGGGTTGTGCGGGTTGAGCAGCGTGGGAGGCGTGTCGAAGCCTTCCACAAGGAGCCCGCACTCGTCGTTGGTCGAGAAAGACGTCGGACCGCGCATGACGGTCATCTTGCGCGACCGTAGCCAGGCGGCCGCGGCATCGAACAGCCCGCGGGCGATGGCCTGGTCGTCGATGCACTCGAAGAACCCGAAGAACCCGATCGAGTCCTGGTAGTAGGCGTTGTGCTGGCGATTCTCGATCGCGGCGATGCGGCCTACGACTTTCCCGGCGCGCTCCGCGAGGAAGTACAGGGCGTCGGAATGCTGGAAGAAGGGATTCTTGGTCCTGGAGAGCATCGTCGCCATGTCCATACGCAACTGAGGGACCCATTGTGGGTCCCCCTGGTGCAAATCGTATGGCAAGGCGATGAAGCGTTTCAGGTCGCGGGCCGAGTCCACCGGCCGCACGACCACGGGCAGGCTCAAATGACCCCCATCTCCTTGCCGAGCTTGGCGAAGGTTTCCAGCGCGAAGTCGATCTGCTCCGGTGTATGCGTCGCCATGAGGCTGGTTCGCAGGCGGCATTCCGACGGCGGCACGGCCGGCGGCACCACCGGGTTCGTGAACACGCCAACGTCGAAGAGCTTGCGCCAGAACATGAATGTTTTTTCCAGCGGTCCGATGAGCACGGGGACAATCGGCGTCTGCGAGGCGCCGATATCGAAGCCCAGGCTCTTGAAGCCGTCGTGCAGCCGGCGGGTGTTTTCCCACAGCAGGTCCCGGCGGTGAGGCTCCGCGATCATGACTTCCAGCGCCGCGAGCACGCCCGCGGTGTTGGCTGGGGGCAGGGCAGCGGTGAAGATCAGCGGGCGGCTGTGATGCTTGAGGTAGTGAATCACGCTCTCGCTGCCCGCGATGAATCCGCCGATGGACGCCAGCGACTTCGAGAACGTGCCCACGACGATGTCCACCTCGTCGGTCAGGCCGAAGTGCGCGGCGGTGCCGTCGCCCCGCGGGCCAAGGACACCCACCGAGTGCGCGTCGTCGAGTGCGAGGGCGGCGCCGTACTTCTGGGCCAGCTTCACCAGGCTTGGCACATCCGCGATGTCACCTTCCATCGAGTAGATGCCATCCACGATGATCATCGTGCCCTTGTCGGTGTTGCGCTGGAGGAGCCGCTCGAGCTGGGCCAGGTCGCCGTGGTTGAACCGCGAGGTTTCGCCGAACGACATCTTCGCGCCGTCCACGATGGAGGCGTGGTCGAGCTTGTCCAGCAGCACCACGTCACCGCGGCCGATGAGGCACGAGATCAGTCCGAGGTTGGCCTGGTAGCCGGTCGAGAAGACCAGCGCCGCGTCCTTGGCGAAGAATTCCGCGAGCCGGGTCTCGAGCTTTTCGTGCAGGTCCAGCGTGCCGTTCAGGAACCGGCTTCCGGTGACACCGGAGCCGTAGCGCTCCAGGGCGGCCTTGGCCGCCTCGAGCACGCGGGGGTGATGGGTCAGGCCGAGGTAGTTGTTCGACCCCATCATCACTTTTTTCTGCCCGTCAATGACGACTACCGTGTCTTCCGACTCGGAAATGGGCTTGAAATAGGGATAAAGCCCCGCGGCCTGGATCTCTTTGGCCCGGGTAAAGCCCCGACATTTATCGAAGAGAGAAACGTTCTGCAGTGTTTCGGTGTCCACAGCGCCTCGTCTCATTGGTTTTTGCGGCGACGACTTCGGGATAGTACCGCCCGATTCGGACTTGCACAAGTGTATTTGTAAGCGGCCATCCTTTTGATACAGGCCGTCTTAGCTCATTTTTGCGGGTGCCCAACCGTCACACTTGGGGGCCTGCCCCGATATAACGTGCGAGCCCGGAGAAGTGCCCCTGTGACAACCGGCACAGCCTAGTCAGCCTGTCCCGGATAACGTAGGATTCCACTCCCCGGTTTCCAGAATCCTGAGGACAACGTGATGGGTCGTATCCAATCAACACTGGCCGTGCCCGCTGCCCTTATCGGGCTGGTCTTGGCGAACGCCGGATCGCTCCGGGCCCAACAGCGGCCGGGACCCGAGATTCGCGTCACCCCGAGCGGCGAAGTGCTCGACTTTCATCGCGATGGGGCATGGCGAAAGGAGGCCCGCCGGGTCTCCGAGTACCGGGCGCGGATGCTGGCGCAGGGCAATTTCGCGGCGCTGAACGCTCCCGCCGCCCCCGGGTTCCCGTCGGCCTCGGTCGTGTCCGGGACCAAGAACGTCCCGGCGATCATGTTCCGGTTCCAGGACGTGGGCACCAACGCCGGCAACGACACCTCGCTCTACAGCGCACTCCTCTTCGGCGCGACCGCGCCGGTGGGAAAACCCTACTCGTTCCGATCGTTCTACTCGCAGCTCTCCAACGGCATGCTGGACATCACGGGCAAGGTTGCCGGGTGGGTGACGCTGGATAACCCGGAGGCGAGCTATACGGGTGGGGCCAATTGCGCCGGTCAGAGCCCGAACGGGAGCAATTGCAACGGACTCTTTGGAAGCAGCGGGACCCTGCGGCTCGCCGGCCTCACGGAGGCAGTCACCAAGGTCGACGCCACGGTGGATTTCAGCCAGTTCGACAGTGACGCAGACGGGTTTGTGGATTTCGTGCTCTTCTACCAGTCGGAAACTGATGGCGCCTGCGGCACCAGCCACCTCTGGTCCCACCGCTCCCAGCTTCCTACGTACACCACCAACGACCCGGGTACGGGCGGCAATGTCAAGATTCGCGATTACATCCTCATGAGCGCCGGTGGCGGCTCGGGTGGATGCTCGGTGGGGATGATGAATATCGGCACGACCGCGCACGAGTCCGGTCATGCATTCGGTTTACCTGACCTGTACGACACCCAGAGCTCCACCGCCGAGGGCGTTGGCCAGTGGAGCCTCATGTCGAGCGGCAACTACACCACCACCGCCTCGCCCGCGCGCATGGACGCGTGGTCGCTCAACGAGCTGGGCTGGATCACCGTCCGGCAGATCACTACGTCCGGTACGTACACGTTCGGTCCCGTGCCGACGTCCGACACGGCGTTCGTGGTCCGGGTGCAGGGATCGAATCCGCGGAAGGAGTACTACTTCCTCGAAAACCGGCAGGCGGTGCATTCGGACTCGGCCATGATCCGGAGCCACTGCTCGCAGTCCGGCCTCACGTTTCCCACGAATTGCCACGGCGGCCTGGCGATCTGGCACGTGGATTCCACCAAGGTCAACTCTGGCCGGTTCAGCAATACGATGAACACCGGCAGCATCTACGGACTCCGGCTGGTCCAGGCGGACGGGCTCAATCAGCTGGAGGCGGGCGGCAATCGCGGAAACGCGGGCGATGTGTGGCCTGGCTACGGCACGGGCACGCCCAAGACGGTCTACTCGTTCAGCACCACTCCGAAGGCCGTGGCGAACGACAGCAGCACGTTCACTGGATTCCAGATCGACCAGATTGCGCTTGTCTCAGCCGGCTTGCCCGACGGCGCAATGTCACTGCGGATCCAGTTTGGCGGGCTCACGGTCGTGCGGGCGCTCGATACGCTGGCAAAGGTGAAGGTTGATGGTGCCACCACGGGACGGTTCGCCGGACTGTTCGCCGACGGCAGCACGCATTCCGTCACGATGGATTCCCCGCAGCTCATCAACAGCAACCGCACCCAGTACACGTTCGTATCCTGGTCGGATGGCGGTTTACAGACGCACAACGTCACGGGCGCGATCACGGGTGACTCGATCACCCTCAACGTGGCCACGCAGCACAAGGTGACGGTCACCACCAGCGGCACGGGAGCGGTTGCTTCCAGTCCGTCGGTTGACCTCGTGGCTGGCACGTTCCGGGACAAGGGTACCACCATCCAGCTCACGGCAACCCCAGGCGCCGGCCAACTGTTCGACCGGTGGACCGGTGATTCTTCCACTACGACCAACCCCATAACGCTCACGATGAACAAGCCGTACACGCTCAACGCCGCGTTTGTCGCGCCGTTGACGGTCAGCTCGGCGGCCCCCGCGGCCCCGGTGATGGGGAAGCCGTATACCCACACGTTCACTTCGGCGGGCGGGACCGGGTCGACAACCTGGTCGGTGTTCTCGGGCACGCTGCCGGCGGGGCTCAGTCTTACCTCGGCGGGCGTACTCAGCGGTACAGCGACCGCGTCGGGCGCGGCCACGTTCACGGTGCGCGCCGCCTCGGGAACTCAGACTTCGAACAGTGCGGTGAGCTTCACGGTCACCGAGCCCACGCTCGTCGTGGCCAACGTCCTCCAGTCACTGCTCGGTGCGGGCAGCGGGACGGCGATCAGTGCGGACGACATCAAGTACATGGACCTGCTGGGTAACAACAACGGCGGGCTCGACGTGGGCGACTTCCTCGCCTGGGTCAACAAGACGAATGCGACCCCGGCGCCGCCTGCGCCGGGCGGGGAAGGGACGGTGACGCCATGAAGCGCCCACTCTCGTTCGCCGCGCTGGGCCTGGCGCTCGCGCTGAGTTCATGCAAGGACGGTCCCGCGGCCGGTGAGTTGGCCGTGGACCTGGGCACCCCCAGCGCCGATGACGGGGCGATCATGTTCACCGCGACCGCCTCGGCTCTTAGCGAAGCGACCATCACCGGCGCCAGCGCCGCTTGCAGCGGTTGCAAGGTGTTCGTGGTCAAGGTCAACGACACCCAGTACAAGGGCGTGCTCACCGGCAACATCACCGCGGGGACGATCTTTCGGGTGGGCGTGTCGGATACCAAGAAGCCCGCGAACTACAGCGTGGTCATCAACTCGGTCAGTAGCCGGACGTTTGTTCTCCGGAATTCCCTCACTGGATACACGGTCACGCTTAAGTGAGAAGTGAGAAGTGAGAAGTGAGAAGTGAGAAGTGAGAAGTGAGAAGTGAGAAGTGAGAAGTGAGAAGTGAGAAGTAAGAAGTGAGAA
>CAMDCH010000019.1:0-18870 GCA_945889655.1 bacterium HR33 | reverse complement strand
CAGTCCACGATCGACTTCAGCTCGTGGTAGTCGAAGCCCTCGCGCAACGCGTACGCGTGGATGGCGCACCCGCGGCCCGACCGGTTGAGGAACACGCAGCGGCCGTTGCGCACGCGGGTGCGCATCGTCCCGCCGCCGGGAAAGTCGGGGTCGTTCTCGCGCGTGGTGCGAAACCAGTGGCGTCGCGGGATGCCGGTGGCGCGCTCCAGCTCGGGAGCACGTTGCATGATGCGTTCGTGCGTCGCGACGTCCACGTCCACGCCGTAGGAGCAGCACTGGTCGTTGCAGAAGCCGCACTGGAGGCAGTGGGTGAAGTACGTGCGGGTGAAGATGTCGGTCGAGATGGCCCGGATCACGGGCACGCCGTCACGAGACGGAAACGCCCGCGGCAGCGTGAGAATGCGCGCGGGCGTGCGCACGGCAGGTGAATTCATCGGGGCAAGATAGCGGGGCCGGCTGGATGTTGGCGATACGAAATACCTAGCGTACCAGGTCGTGATACTCCGGGTGGTGCTGGACGTGCCAGATGACATAGGGGCAGACGGGCACGGCCTCGAGTCCCTTTTCACGCGCCCAGTCGAGGGCGGCGCGAGTCAGCTGGGCGGCGTAGCCGCGATTGCGCCAGGCATGAGGGACACCAACGTAGTCGAGGATGATGCGGTTGCCGTCGAGCCGATAGGTGAGTTCGGCTTCATCGCCGCCGAGGTGGAGGACGAAACGCGAGTTCCCAACCTCGTTCTCGATTCCGTCCGTCACCCGTCCTTCAGCTGGTAGAGCAGGTCGTCTTCCATCTTATAGAGGAGGGGGGCGACGAGAATCTTGGGATAGATCCCGCGGAGGCGTTCGGCTTCCTTCAGCGAGAATTCCACCTCGTGGCTGATGCCGAACTTGGGCGCGCTGACCTCGAAGTGCTTCACCGCCCGGTCCCGGTCCCACCCGGCATTTTTCACCATGCCCTCGATGAACTGCTCCCGCCGGCGGTCGAGCTGCGTCATCCCGCAGTCGGTATGGCCGATGAGCGCGATCGCGTGCACGCCGCCAACGGCGATTGCGTACGAGATGCGAAACTCGTTGTCCCGCATGTTGGCGCCGGCGGTGCGCAGCACGAAGGCAAAGTTTTCCGGTATCCGGAGCGCCTTGCGGCTGTCCATGCACATGCCCACGAGCATCTGGGGCGCGCTCAGCACCCCCTGCGCCCGCCCCAGGTTGTGGTATTCAAGCAGGAGGCCGACAGGGGTGTCCCGGTATTCGGGGAGGATGTCGGTGGGGTAACTGACGGGAATCATGGAGGACACGGGACTAAAGTATCACCCTGAGCCGTCCTATGGCGACGTCGAATGTCGAAATCGCCCCTTCCCGAACGACTACTAGCAACCAGCTTCCTGAACAGAACCCGGAGGAGCCCATGAACTACCTGTGCCTGATCTACAGCGACGAGACCCAGTGGCAGAAGAGGGCCGAGGCGGATGCGAAGAAGATGATGAGCGAGTACATGGAGTTCACGGATGGTGTCCGGAAGAGCGGGCACTACCTGGGCGGCAACCGTTTGCAACCCACGCAGACCGCCAGCACGGTCCGCATCCGGAACGGCAAGCTCCAGGCGACCGATGGCCCATTCGCCGAGACCAAGGAGCAGCTCGGTGGCTACTACCTGATCGAGGCGAAGGATCTCAACGAGGCGATCATCGTGGCGGGGAAGATTCCCGGCGCGCGGGTGGGGAGCATCGAGGTGCGGCCGATCGCGCCTGTGCCGAACATGTAGCCCACTTCTTCCCGCCGTCATTCTGAGGGCCCAGCGAGATCCCGGGTCTGCGCTTATCTGGGGGGGCCCTAAGAACCTGCGGGGTTTCGTCATGTCCCGTTCTTGTGTCCCTGCACGGAGCCATTCTCACCCGGGCGACTCTACCGAGGGGCTCCGCAGGTTCTTCGAGCGACGCAAATCCGGGCCCCGCAGGTCCTTCGGGCCCGCAAGTCCCGGTTCAGTCTATGGAAACACGCTGGGCCCCCAGGATGACGGGGCGCGTTTGAAATGGGAGGGAGGGAGCGGGCTGAAGCCCGCTCCCGGTACATTTCCGCATGAGCGAACCCACCCGTCCCGCCGTCGTGGTCGAGCAGATCCCCGAAGAATCCCGTTTTGTGGTGCGCACCGCCAAAGGTGAAGGCGAGCTGCGGTACAACGTGATCGGGGAGCAGATCATCCTCGAGCACACCGAGGTGCCGAAGGCAATGGAGGGGCAGGGGATCGCGGGCGCATTGGCGAAGTTCGGCCTGGAATACGCCCGCGATCACAATCTGCGAGTCATCCCAGTCTGCCCGTTCGTCATCAGCTATCTCAAACGCCACCCTGAGTACCAGGCTCTCCTCGGCAAACGCCCTGCGTGAGGCGGCCATCGTGTCGACGGCTAAAGCCGCCTCTCGGCTAATGGTCGGTAAGCCGACCAGATCTTAGGCCTGCTGGAGTCCCGAGAATCAATTGACCTCTTTGGCGGTTCTCCAGCCGAGTGGCGGGTTTAACTTGGTGCATGCCCCGCCAAACCAGGTCGAACGAGCTCTCTGAATACGCCAAGGCAGCCGCAGAGGTCATCGCGTTCCTCGAGATCGCGATGGCAGACCGTTCGCGCCTGCTGGAGGTACCCGAGGAGATCCGTAAGCGGCTTCTCCGTGCGGCGGGTGAGGTCTCGCGCCCCGACGCGGTGAAGCGGCGGCAGGTGATCAAGGCGACAAGGCGAGAGAAAGCCGCGAAGCGTCGCGAGACGGTTCAGGAGATTGAGGACCAGCTCCAGGTCACGGGCATCCGGGAGCTGCGCCGCAAGCCGGTATTCCTGACGCCGAACTATTACCTCCCGGGCCAGGTCGACCAGGAGACTGTGGAAGATCCCGATTTCCGCGAGGCGATCGAGCCCAAGCATTGCTACGTCTGCAAGAAGCACTACACGCGGATCCATCACTTCTACGACTCGCTCTGCCCCAAGTGTGCGCCGTTCAACTACGCGAAGCGCACCGAGCTCGCCGACCTCTCGGGCCGCGTGGCCCTGCTCACGGGCGGGCGAGTGAAGATCGGCTACCAGGCAGGGATCAAGCTGCTTCGCGCCGGCGCGCACCTGATTGTCACGACGCGCTTCCCGCGCGATTCCGCCGCGCGCTACGCGAAGGAACCCGATTTCGAGAAGTGGGCGCGCCGGCTCGAGATCTTCGGCCTCGACCTCCGGCACACACCGAGCGTCGAGGCGTTCTGTCACCAGCTGAACGAGACGCATACACGCCTCGACTTCATCGTGAACAATGCCTGCCAGACCGTGCGGCGCCCGCCGGAGTTCTATCGGCACATGATGGAGCACGAGACGGCGATCGCGCCGACCATGCCCGAGCACGAGCGCAGACTCCTCGGCGCGTATGAGGGCGTGCGCGCGTACAACATGCTGCCGGACAGCACGCCTGAAATGCCGCGCGACCCCGGCACGGTCGCTGCGCTCGTGGGCATCACGCGGTCGGCGGAGCTGTCGCAGATCCCGCTCCTTCCTGGTGAGGCCGCCCATCAGGCACACCTGTTCCCCGAGGGGAAGCTCGACCAGGACCTCCAGCAGATCGACCTGCGCGACCGGAATTCGTGGCGGATGCTGATGGCCGATGTTCCCGCCGTGGAGCTCCTGGAGGTTCAGCTCGTCAACGCCGTCGCGCCGTTCCTGATCAACGCGCGACTCAAGCCACTCATGCTGCGAACGCCGAACCACGACAAGCACATCGTGAACGTCTCGGCGGTCGAGGGACAGTTCTACCGAAGGCTCAAGACCACGCGGCACCCCCACACGAACATGGCCAAGGCCGCGCTGAACATGATGACCCGCACCTCGGCGGCGGACTATCACGGCGACGGCATTCACATGAATGCGGTCGACACTGGCTGGGTGACCGATGAGGACCCCGCGGAGATCGCCGCTCGCAAGGTCATCGACCACCGCTTCCACCCGCCCCTCGATATCGTCGACGGCGCGGCGCGAATCGTCGACCCGATCATCGACGGGATCAACACCGGTAATCACGTCTGGGGTCAGTTCCTCAAGGATTACAAGCCGACGGAGTTGTAGGGCGCTTCTATCCGATTCGATGCCGAGTGGCGGGTTTACCCGCCGAACACGAGATTCAACCTATGGCCCGTCTCAACTCGGCAGCAACAGCTCTTGTAGCGCTCGCGATTGGGCTCCTCGCGTGTGTGGACACCACGAGTTCTCCGCCACTCGAAGGGTCTCTCGGCCAGGAGTTCTTGGGAATGGCCAAGTATGAACCTCTCTCCGTACCGGCTTCAGTTGAAGCGGGGGATGTCCTGATCGGGGCGGCCTTCACGCTCGGCAATCCATGCTATCGTGCAGGAAGAACGGAAGTCACGCGAGATACGGATGGTGCATTTGTCGTGCGGGCGTACGACCGTATCATCTCGCCTCGAGGTGGGGTATGCGCGATGAGCGAGGCTAGGTTGCAGCACGACTTCCGGATACAGCCGGACTCGGCGGGGATCTACCGGGTGAGGCTGTGGGCTGTCGATGCTGCAAAGATGCGGAGTTCTTTGGACCGGCCGGAAGCTTTTGTAGCCGAGCGCTCGTTTGTCGTTTTCGAGGCAACGGGCAGCCCGAGCCTCGCAGGGGTTAAGCGACCCCTTTAGCGGATCTCCAGCCCAGGGATTCGTTCGACGGCTGAAGCCGCCTCTCGGCTAATGGTCGGTAAACCGACCAGATTCGTCCCCGTCGGTAGCCCGGGTGTGGCCGCTTTAGCGGTTTTACTGCGAGTGGCGGGTTTACCCGCCGAACAACGACGATCCCAACTCGACGTATTCGGGTTCGACGGCTGAAGCCGCCTCTCGGCCAATGGTCGCCAAGGCGACCAGATCCTAGGCTCGACCACGGCGTCGATGATTCGTAGTGACCGCTTCAGCGGTTATCCAGCCGAGGGGCGGGTTTACCCGCCGAACGAGGGCGATGCGTCAATTCGATGTTGTCGGGTTCGACGGCTAAAGCCGCCTCTCGGCTGAAGGTCGGTCGGGTTCGACGGCTAAAGCCGCCTCTCGGCTAGTGGTCGCCAAGGCGACCTGTATGTGAGCCACCGCCGGTTTACCGGCCTCTGCAGCCGAGTGGCGGGTCTACCCGTCGACTCGGCGCGACGGTTCCTCCGGAATAGCCTCGTTGGGGTGATGGGTTGGCTGGCCTCGAACGTATTCACGCAGTTCCTTCAGCAATCGCTTGCTCACCGACTCAATGTTGTAGCCCTTCTCCCATTTCAACGGCAGCTCCCTCGGCGCAATGTGATCGCGGTTAGCGATCATCGCACTTCCGCCCTTCATGCGCTGGACCAGGCGGGAGATAGCGGTGGCGGGGTTGAGCCGGACGATCAGGTGCACGTGTGTCTGGACCATTCCCACCTCGATCAGTGCTGCCCGCTCCTGACGGGCGACGGTCGCGAAGAAGCCTCGCAGGAATCGCGCGATCCGGCGATCGATCAGCCGTTGACGGTCACGGGTGGTCCAGACGAGGTGAACGAAGAGGCGGTGGCGCATGCGACAAGATGGGAGCGGCGGGCCGGGGGACCGTCATCGTTTCGTTGCGCCGCAGGGTCGGTTTGTTGCGGAACACGTGCCGCCTTGGCGGCTTTCCAGCCGAGTGGCGGGTTTACCCGCCGGACAAGAACCGAGCGGCGGGTTAACCCGCCGAACAAGATGCGCGGAGTTTCCCGCCGAACGTGCCTACACCCTAAACAAATAACTCAACTTCACAAAGAACCCATCCAGTGTCCTCTTCGCATCCTTGAACCCGAACGGCTCCACCGTCGTCACGCTGCTCCCGTACCCCGCGAAGAACACCGTCCCAGGATTGGGCTGGTAGGAGAAGAGCCAGTCCACGCGTAGATCGTTGGACCGCGTGATCAGCGCCCGCCGGTACACGCCGGCCGAGTTCCTGATCAGCAGCGGATAGTTGGTTCGCGAGTCGTCCCGCAGGCTGTCCCGCCATTGGACGTCATACTGCGCCACCACCCTCACGAAAATCGGCCGCGCTACCTGGTACTCGGCCTTCACATACGGGACGGTGCGGGTGAGGACTTTGGTGCGGTCCGTGAGCCGCTGGTACTCGCGCCGCACGACATTGCCGCTGACGCGCATCTTGCTGCTCGGCCGGAAATTGACGGTGTACGTCATGTTCCAGTACCACGCCCGCGACCACTCACTGAAATTCTCGTCCCACCCGGTGAAGATGCTGACGAATGCATCCATCTTCTTGAACTGCGGCGTCTGGACACTCCACCCCAGGTCATGATTGGTGAGGCGGTCCGTGCCGACAAAGGGGATAGTGTCAGTGACGGTGCCGACCCGGCGCTGGATGGCATAGGTCGCGTAGAGGTCCGGGTCGTACCGGAAGGTCTCGAGGAAGTACGAGAAGTTGAGCCGCCAGCCACCCCGCAGCTGGAGAATCCAGCTGTTGTCGTTCTTGTAGTCTCCGCCGTGGCCTTCGACCATGCGCCGGTAGTTCCAGGTGCTCGAGAGCGGAAACGTCCAGGTGAAGCTCTCGATCATGGACTTGGGCTTGCCAATCCAGGTGAACCGGTGGGTGAAGCCCAGGTTGGCCGAGTTCGTGCGACCGATGAACCCGCCGCCCGCCACGAACTTGGGGCTGAACCCGTTGAACGAATACCGGGTGTTGAGCCTGCGACCCACGCGCTCGATCGCGACATCCCACATGGGACCGAAGGTGGTGACCGCCCCGGTGTGCGTGAGACTCCCCGCACCCTGCACGCGGAAGGTGTACGCCTTCGCGAACACGACGCGGGCGTCGAAGCTGCCCAGGCGGTTCCAGTTGCTCGCCTCGACGCGATCGGTGTACGTGAGCCCGACACTCGACTGCTTGCCGATGTCACGCCGCACACGAAGCAGGTTGTAGATCGGATTGGTGTTGCCGGAAGCCGATTGCAGCTTGGTGTCCACCGCGGACAGGAAGCCGATGTTCGTCGTGCCGAGCTTGCCGGCAAACTTCGCGGACGCCACAGGCTGCACGACGCGCCGCGTGTAAATCAGGGAGTTCTGAACCGTGAACTGGTCCACGCTCTCGAGAAAAAACGGCCGCTTCTCGGCGTACTGGGTCGCGCGACGCGGGTCGGACTGGACCTGCTGGGCATCCGCCTCCACCTGCGAGAAATCGGGATTCGCCGTTCCGGAAATCGTGAGGTTGTTGCCGATGCCCCACCGCACACTGCCGCCCACCTTCGGCGTGGTCGGGTCGTAGTTCCAGGTCGTGGCGGGCGCTGCATCGCGGGTCCCGTTCACACGGCTGGTGACTTCGGGGACCACGTCGAGAACGACGCCGCGCGAAAGACCGGTGAGCCCTACCAGCGTCCCGCCCTGCGCCAGGAATGACGCGTTGGCGCGGCTCGCCTTGGTCCACGTGTCCTCGACGCCCGAATGCTGCACCTGCCGGATGACGTTGATCCCCCAGCTCTGCGTCTCGGCTGCCTGGTACGGCAGGCTCTTGAACGGAATCCGGATCTCGACCTCGTAGCCGTACTCCGTCACCCGCCCCTTGGACTGGAAGACAAAATCCGCCGAGAGGTCTGCCGTGTCGCGCGAGGCAGCGGACGAACGCGTCCGCGTCTCCGACCGCGACTGCATGCCTTCCACCACGTTGCCATCGGCCTGGATGCCGTAGGGATTGACCGCGAAGCTCAGCGCGCGGCGGTGGTCATTGAAGGTGTCAATCAGGATCTCGACCTTGTCGTCCGCGCCGATCTTGTCACGGACCGCGAGCGTGGCCCTCGGTGCGCCGTGCAGCTCGTGCGCCCGGACCCCGAAATAGATCGCGGTCGAGGTGTACCAGACGAGGACCTGGGTCGAATCTTCCGCCAGCCCGCCCTCGGTGGGAAGGAACTGCGAGAAACCGTTGAGCAGCGTCGCGCGCTGCCAGACGGGCTCGTTCAGCATGCCGTCCACCGCCACCTCCGCTTCGCTCCCGCTCACCCTCAGCGTCTGCACGCTGAGCTGACCCGCGGCACCCGAAGCCACCACCCGCGCGCCTGCCGAGCCGGTGACCATGCTGACGGGTGCCGAACGCCCCTCCGCCTGCTGGGCAGAAACTGGCAAGACAGACACGGAAAGAGCGGCCAGGGCCGCGCCGACTACTAGTGAAGCGTTTTTCAACGGGAACCCGTGAGGCGGGGGACAGGCAAATATAGTGATTCGACCGGGTCCTGATGCAGAAATTGGGTACGGGAGGCGGGAATTCGGCTATGCAGGAGGGGGAGGCGGACCTACCGTTGCCGCATGCCCAACTTGCCGCTACGCCGGTTCGTGACTCGCCATGCCGGTGCCGCCCTGCGGGAGATCGGCGTGCTCCTGCTCGCATTCACACCACTCGATGTCACACTCAGCGATGGGGAACACGGATGGAACCTGTTACTTTTCGTTGTTGCCGGGGCCATTCTGTTCACGGGAGGCATGGTGCTGGATTGGAGGAGCCGCGATGTGGTATAACTATGCCTTCGGTTTCGGGATACTGCCCCTGATCGCCATCATTGCGGTGATATGGGCGTGGAAAGCGCTCCCCCCTCCGGGCAAGGATTCGGAAAAGCAGCCCCCCAAGTAATCAGCGATAGGGGTGAATGCCCTCACTGCGTGTCATGTCCTGACCATTGGGTAGTGGCTGTGCCGCTGGCCTTATTGCGCGAGGTTTTTCCCCCGACCATCCTTGTGGCGTTTGAGGCCTTCGAGCTCGTCCGCGACCTGCATGGCCACGGACCATCCTGCATGGGAATTCCAGGCCAGGCCCCACGATAGCTCCTCCAGCACCTTCATCATCTCGATCAGGTCCTCTTCTTCTTCCAGGTCCGGGTGGACCTGCGTCCAGAAATGGGCCATGCGGACGAAGCCGATGAAGAGCAGCAGGTACTCATACTGTTCGCCGCCCATGATGCGCCGGAGCGTGGGGAGGTGTGCCTGTGTCTTCTGCGGATTGAGAAATATGGCCGTGCACACAGCCATCAATGCCGTTTCCACTTCGCTGTCCGGCTGAATGTCGCCTCGCAGCGGACCAACGAGCGTCCGCAGGATCGACATGTGCCGGTCCATGTCGTTCTGCGGGCCGAAGGTCTGCTTGAGCAGCGCTATGGCCCGCTCCGTACTCATCGGGGGCGTCAGCGCGTCGCCCGAGGGGCGTCCATTTCCCACCAGGAAACAGAAGTGTCTCCCGAGACAGTAGCGAACCTCGCAGTATCGCGAGAAGTGTACGAACAGCCGTTCCTTGAAGAGCGATGGGAGCGGCGAGTCGAGGTACGCGAACTTGGCGAATCTCCAGATGTTCTCGGCAATGGAAGGAGCGGAAGAAGCGAGCCGGAAAAAGTTGGGCATCACGCCGACCCGGTCGGTGATGGCGTCCGCGAGCGGCGTGGCGGTTGATGACGGGTTCATACCTGAATGTAGGTCCAGGCTTCTGAGAGCGCGTTTGCTCTTACTACTTAAGTACTTCGCCTACTGGTGGGGGCGCGCGAGAGGCCGGTGCGATGCTCTGCAGCAATCGCCTTCACGCGGTCGGCGGGCACCTTCGCAACCTTCGCGAACTTCTTCCACTGCTTCACCGCGTCTCCCACCTGCTCGATCACGCGCGCGCCGTCCTGCCGGAGTCCCAGCTGGGCGCCCAGCGCGAGCAGGTCGCCGCGTTCGAAGCCCTCGGCCTTCCCGTTCAACCGGAGCTGATGTGTGCGCGTATAGCCGCGACCATGCGCATACGTCACGTCGTATGCCGGGGAGAGCCCCCAGCGCCCCTCGTGGTCCATGAGAAACGCAAAGTTCTTCACGTGGTCGTCCTGGTTCACTGCCACGATGTTGAACACCGTGCGCCGGTACGCCTCGTCCAGCGCGGCGGGTGGCAGTGCGAGCTCGCGGCAAATCAGCAGGTACTGTTCGTAGGTGTATGACCTCGGCGCATTGAAATCGTGATGGTCCAGGCCGCCGAGGCTATGAAAATGGATGCGACCGCCATCGGGCGTGCGGTCGAACCGCCGCGAGAGATAGTGCGCGAGCCGGCGCTCTTCCATGAGCCGCCCTTCCGCCACCGTGATCCCGGCTTCGCGCGCCATCAGGTTGTACGCGTACTCGATCCGGTTGAACGGCTGCGGGGCAGGGTTTGGCGCGCCGAGCTCTCCTACGCCATCGAACTTGATGATCCACGCGACGTCGCCGGGCTGCGCTTCGGCGAACGCGCTGCGAATTTCGTCCGTTTCCGTGTTCCAGTAGATGACTGCCTTGGCCCGGGCCCCGCCCGCCGATGCGCCGAGCTGCATGATCTCCGGCACCGCGACGTCGCTCTTTCCTTCGACCACGCGCCGGGCTTCCTCGACCAGCGTGCGCACCTCGAGCGCTTCTTCCGCGGCCTGGCCGAGGGGCACGTCCAGCGGCGGAGAAAACTCCAGCGCGCCGATCGCCCGCCGTCCCATGTAGAGAAGCCGCTGGACCGGGCTCATCGCATCCGCGGGCCGGCCCTTCTGCTCGAAGTACGCCTTGATGACCGCATTGCCGAACCGGTCGGGCAGCGCATCAGCGAGCACACCCGGGAGTCCCTGGAAAGCATCGAGCGTGCGCAGTTGAGGGAACGAGATCGGCCCGCGCCGTGAGAGCGGCAGGTGTCGCGGCGAAATCTCCAGGCCCGATCGCGCAAACGCCGGGTCGTACTCGAAGAAGACTTGGCCGTCCGCGGTCTCCGCCACCGCGCCCACCCGTCGATCCCACAGGGAAACCGCCGCGACTACTGGTTCAGCCACGGCGCGCCCGGACACGGCGGCGGACAGCCGGCGCCCCCTCCTGCTTTGCCAGGAGCGCGAGCGGTGACACGACCGGCTCGGGGAGGAATGCGTCGAGCTGTTCCAGCCGGCCGAGGGCACGGAGCAGCCGCACGAGTGTTTCCATCGTGAAGTTGCCGCCGCGCTCGAGCTTCTGGAGTGTGAGTGGTGTGATGCCGGCACGAGCCGCCAGCTCGGCGATCGGCAGGTCCTGCTGTACCCGGTACCGGCGGACCCGCATGCCCAGGCCGGCGAGGATCTCTGGGTCGGTGGTTTGTGAGCTAATGGCCATATAGTATAGTATATATTAGCTGGCAAATATGCCAGTAGCATATAGTATACTATATCAATACGCCAAGCGCCTGCTCGAGGTGGCCAAATGGCGCGCTGACCTGCACGCCCTGCACCAGGCCCTTGATCGCATCGAGGGTTTCCCGCGCAATCGCGATCCCTTCGTTCTGTCCCTTGGATTCGCCAGCGCCGCCCGCGCCTTCCACCCGCTTCATCCGCGCCAGCACGGTCTCCGGCATGTAGATGCCCGGTACCTCGTTGGCCATGAACTCCGCGTTGCGCAGCGAGAGCAGCGGCCAAAGGCCGGCGATGATCGGCAGCTTGAACTCGGCCGCCCGCTTCACGAATGACTCCAGGCCCTTCACGTCGAACACCGGCTGCGTGATCACGAACTCCGCGCCCGCCTCGACTTTCCAGTAGAGCCGTTTCAGCTCGCGCTCGAGGTCCTGGGCCCACGGGTTCGCGGCCACGCCCACCACGAATCGCGTCGGTTCCCCGAGCGGGTTGCCGCCGGGATCGAGTCCCAGGTTCATCCGGTGAACGATGTTCGTCAGGCCGATCGAGTCGATGTCGAAGACGCTGGTCGCGTCCGGATACGGCCCGAGTCTCGGCGGATCGCCGGTGACGACAAGAATGTTCCGGATGCCGGCCGCGGCTGCGCCGAGGAGGTCGCTCACCATCCCGACCATGTTGCGGTCGCGGCAGGTGTAGTGGACCAGGGGCTCGATCCCTGCTTCGCGCTGGATCACGATCGCGGACGCGATGGCGCTCATCCGCGTCTGTGCCCGCGCGCCGTCGGGAATCGAGACGGCGTCAACGCCGGCGGTCTTCAGCGCCTTCGCCTGCTCGATCATCTGCGCCGGCTGCCATCCCTTGGGCGGGAGCAGCTCCACGCTGCGCACGAACTCGCGCTTCGCGAGCTTCGCGCCCCATCCGGACCGCTCGGCGAGCGGCGCGGTGCCGGCATGGCCGGAGCCGGCGGGCGCCTTGTGCGGCCCCGACACTCTCGGCTTCGGCGTGGCGATGGACGCGACCTTCTGCCGGATGGCACGGACGTGATCGGGCGTCGTCCCGCAGCAGCCACCGACGAATCGCGCGCCGGCGGCGATCAGCCGCTCGGCGTAGTTCGCCATGTATTCGGGTGACGAGAAGTAGATCTTGCGGTCGCCCACCACGCGCGGGAGCCCGGCGTTGGGCTGCGCGCTGAGGGGCGTGTCGGTCACGGCGGCCATCCGCTCGATCGCGTCGAGCATCACCGCGGGCCCCACCGAGCAGTTGAGCCCGATGACATCCACGCCTTCGTCGGTCAGCACCTTCGCGATCGTCTCCACGTCCGTGCCATAGACCGTGCGGCCGTCGTCGCCGACGGTCATCTGTGCCACGACGGGGAGATCCGACAGCTCGCGCACCGCGTGAAACGCGGCCTTCACCTCGTCCAGGTCGCTGAATGTCTCGAGCACGAAGCCGTCCACGCCGCCGTCGAGCAGGCCTTTTACCTGCCGCTTGAAGAGATCCAGCGCTTCCTGCCGGCTGGTGGGGCCGAACGGCTCGATGCGGATGCCCAGGGGCCCGATGGCGCCGAGCACGGAGGCTGACCTGCCGCCCTCACGCGCGAGCTCCGCCGCGGCCTTGTTGATCTCCTCGGTCTGGTCCGCCAGGCCGAACGCCGAAAGCTTCATCGGGTTCGCGCCGAAGGTGTTGGTCTCGATGACCTCGGCGCCCGCCTTCACGTATTCGCGGTGAACGTCGCTGATGAGATTCGGCTGCTTGAGGTTCAGCTCGTCGTAGCAGACGTTCACGAACACGCCCTTCGCGTAGAGCATGGTTCCCATCGCTCCATCGAAGACGTGGACCTTGCGGTCGCCGATCAGGTCTCGGAACGTGGCCATCAGTCCCTCGCGTACGCGAGGTTGGCGCTCAGCCAACGCTCCGCTTCCATCACGGTCATGTTCTTCCGCCTTGCGTAGTCCTCGACCTGGTCCTTCCCGACCTTCCCCACGCCGAAGTAGATCGCGTCCGGGTGCCCGATGTACCAGCCGCTCACCGATGACGCGGGCCACATGGCGCAGCTCTCGGTGAGCTGGATGCCCGTGCGCTTCGTTACGTCGAGGAGCTCGAAGAGGACGCGCTTCTCGGTGTGGTCGGGACACGCGGGATAGCCGGGGGCAGGCCGGATGCCGGTGTACTTCTCCTTGATCAGCTCTTCATTCCCCAGCTTCTCGTCGGTCGCGTAACCCCAGATCTCCATCCGCACCTTCTGGTGCAGCCGCTCGGCGAACGCCTCGGCGAGTCGGTCGGCCAGGGCCTTGGCCATGATGCTGTTGTAGTCGTCGTGCTTCTTCACAAACTCGGAGGAGAACTCGTCCGCGCCGTGGATGGTGACCGCAAACCCGCCGACCCAGTCCTGCGCGCCGCTCTCCTTCGGCGCGACGAAGTCGGCGAGGCACAGGTTGGGGCGGCCCGGTGGTTTTTCCTGCTGTTGGCGCAAGTGGTGCAGCACAACCCCGGCCCCAAGTCCATCGCCGGCACCTTTTTGAACCCCGCGCTCGCGCGCGGGGTTGGGAGTGGCCAAGACGATATCGTCGCCAACCGAGAACGCCGGGAAGATTCCGACCACGCCTTTGGCGACGAACCGCTTGTTTCTAACAATGTCGTCGAGCAACCGCTTGGCATCGTCGAGGAGCTTGCGGGCTTCCTTGCCGACTGTCTTGTCGTCGAGAATCGCGGGGTAGTGGCCGCGCAGCTCCCAGGTCTGGAAGAAGGGGGTCCAGTCGATGTAGTGGGACAGCTCGTCCAGGGAGTAATCCTGGAATTCGGTGATACCAGGGGTGCGAGGTGCGGGGTGCGAGGTGCGAGGGGTCAATGCGTGCCCGTGCTTGCGGGCATCCTCGAGACTCAGCAGCCGGGACTGGGGCTCGCGGCCGGCGTGGGCGGTGCGGATGCGGACGTACTCGCTCTTCACGCCTTTCACGAAGTCGTCGTGCTTGTCCTGAGAGAGCAGGGAACTGACGACGCCCACGCTCCGAGAGGCGTCGAGCACGTGCACGGTCGCGCCGTGATAGTTGGGCTCGATCTTCACCGCGGTGTGAACCCGCGAGGTCGTCGCCCCGCCGATGAGGAGCGGGAGCGTGAATCCGGTCCGCTCCATCTCCCGCGCCACGTTGACCATCTCATCCAGCGACGGCGTGATCAGGCCCGACAGGCCGATGACATCCGCCTTCTCGGCGATCGCGGCTTCCAGGATCTTGTTGGCGGGCACCATCACACCCAGGTCGACCACGTCGTAGTTGTTACAGCGCAGCACCACGCCGACGATGTTCTTGCCGATGTCGTGCACGTCGCCCTTGACGGTTGCCAGGATGATCTTGCCCTTCGACTCGCGCGCGGCGGGCCCGGCCACGCCGGAAGCGATGGCCGCCTCGGCGTCCGCCGCCTTCTCGCGCTCGATGTGCGGAATCAGGTAGGCCACGGACTTCTTCATTACCCGCGCGCTCTTCACTACCTGCGGCAGGAACATCTTCCCGGCGCCGAAGAGGTCACCCACGACATTCATCCCGTCCATGAGCGGGCCTTCGATCACCTCGATGGCGCGGCGCGACTTCTTCCGGGCCTCCTCGGTGTCCTCTTCGATGAAATCCACGATGCCTTCGACCAGGGCGTGCGTGAGCCGCTTCTCCACCGGCTCGCTGCGCCAGGTGAGATCGGCCTCCTTCGACGCGGTCTTGCCCTTGAACTTCTCCGCCAGGTTCGTGAGCCGCTCGGTGGCGTCGGGGCGGCGGTTGAGCAGCACGTCCTCGACGGCAACCAGCAGCTCCGGGTTCACGTCCGAGTAGACGCCGAGTTGGCCGGGATTCACGATCCCCATGTCCATGCCCGCCTGGATCGCATGATAGAGGAAAGCGGAGTGCATCGCCTCGCGGACCGCATGGGCACCGCGGTACGAAAACGACACGTTGCTCACGCCTCCCGAGACCAGCGCGCCGGGAAGCGCCTCCTTGATCCGCTTCGTTGCTTCGAAGTATGCCAGCGCGTACCCGTTGTGCTCCTCGATACCGGTGCCGACCGCGAAGATGTTGGGGTCGAAGATGATGTCCTCGGCCGGGAACCCGAGGTCCTGCGTCAGGATCCGGTACGCCTCGGTGCAGATCTCCACTTTCCGCTGGATCGTGTCGGCCTGGCCCTGCTCGTCAAAGGCCATCACGACGACGGCGGCCCCGTAGCGCCGCACCAGCTTCGCTTTCTCGATGAACGCGGCCACGCCTTCCTTCAGCGAGATCGAGTTCACCACCGCCTTCCCCTGCACGCACTTCAGGCCCGCCTCGATGACCTCCCACTTGGAGGAGTCGATCATTATCGGCACCCGCGCGATGTCGGGTTCTGACGCGATCAGGTTCAGGAACTTCACCATCGCGGCCTTCGAGTCGAGCAGGCCTTCATCCATGTTCACGTCGATGATCTGCGCGCCGTTCGCCACCTGTTCCCGCGCGACCGCCAGCGCGCCCTCGTAGTCGTCGGCCTTGATGAGCGAAGCGAACTTGGACGAGCCGGTCACGTTGGTCCGCTCGCCCACGTTCACGAACAGCGAGTCGGGGCGGATCACCAGCGGCTCGAATCCCGAAAGACGGGTGTAGGGCTCGACGTCGGGTAGCACGCGCGGCTTCACACCCTTCACCGCCGCAGTGATCGCCTTGATGTGGGCGGGGGTCGTTCCGCAACAGCCCCCGACGATGTTCACCAGCCCGCTCTCCGCGAACTCGCGGATCATCGGCGCCATCGTTTCCGGGGTTTCGTCGTAGCCGCCGAATTCGTTCGGCAGGCCCGCGTTCGGGTGGACGGAGGTCGGCACGTTCGCGAGCCGCGACAGCTCGGCCACGTACGGGCGAAGCTGCTTGGCGCCGAGGGCGCAGTTGAGCCCGACGCTGAACACGTTCGCGTGGCGAACCGAGTTCCAGAACGCTTCGGCGGTCTGGCCCGAGAGGATCCGGCCGCTGGCGTCGGTGATGGTTCCCGAAATCATCAGGGGCGTGTCGAGCCGGCGCTCCTCCAGTAGCTCGGTCACGGCGAAGATGGCGGCCTTGCAGTTCAGCGTGTCAAAGATCGTTTCGATCATCAGGATGTCGGCGCCCGCGTCCAGCAGTGCGGTCGCCTGCTCGCGGTAGGCGGCAAGCAGCTCATCCCAGGACGTGTTGCGCAGACCGGGATTGTTCACGTCCGGCGAGATGGACGCGGTGCGGTTGGTGGGGCCGAGCACGCCGCAGACGTAGCGGGGCCGACCGTCTTTCTTTGCGACGTCATCGCCGGCTTTGCGCGCCAGCTTCACCGCTTCGATGTTGATCTCGCGCACCAGGTCCACGGTGTCGTAGTCCGACTGCGAGATCGCCTGCGCGTTGAACGTGTTGGTTTCGACGATGTCCGCGCCGGCTTCGAAGTAGGCGCGGTGGATCGCCTCGATCACGTCGGGGCGCGTGAGCACGAGGATGTCGGCGTTGCCCTTGAGGTCCTTCGGGTGCTTCTCGAACCGCTGGCCGCGGTAGTCCTGTTCCGTGAGACCGTACGTCTGGATCACGGTTCCCATCGCGCCGTCGAGGATGAGGATCCTCTCGGCGAGTGCCTGGCGGAGCTGGTTCGAACGGTTGCCTGCGCTCACTTCCTGCCTCCAAAAACGAAAAACTCCGGGTCGCCAAAACGCGGGCCGGAGCCGGGCGTTTTAGCGCTTGTTTAACGTGGCCGCAATAGCCGCAAATCACCACGAGTGCTTCGGTTGTATGAACAATGTAAGCGGGGGCGGGGTTCCGGGGCAAACCAGGCCGTGCGGCGGTTTTGTGGGCCAAGGGTGCGGCGTTTTGCCTATGCCCTGAGCCCAGGGGCGACGTCTTTTGAACCCCGGGCTCGCGCCCGGGGTTGGGAGAGCGAGGGCGGCCCACTGTTGGTAACCCCGGGCTTGCGCCCGGGGTCGGCGACAACGAAAGGGATCCGGGATGACCGTGCATATCCATTACAGCCTTTATGCGCACATCACGTGGCATACCTGGGAGCGGCGCGGGTGCTTGAAGCTGAAGTGGTTGCCCGATTTCGTAGAGGCCATGCGTGATGCTGCGGACCGTGCGTCGCTTCATGTGCTCAGGTTTGCGGTCCTGACCGACCATGTTCACATACTTGCCAGTTTTCGACCGGAAACCCGGATAAGCGAGTTTGTCAGGCTCGTTAAGGCGATATCCGCGCGGCGCATCAATCAACAGTCGGACGGCGCTTTAAAGTGGGCTCGGGGCTTCCATGCCAGCAGTGTCGGCGAGCCGGATGTTTCTGCGGTGGGCAGATACATAGCCCGTCAGGACGAGCGTCACCCTTTCAGCGTGCTCAAGTAGAGCCGCCGACCCCGGGCGTAAGCCCGGGGTAAAAAAGGGGGGGTCTCGGGCATCTCTCTATTCGCAAACCCCGGGCGTCAGCCCGGGGTTCAAAAAGGCAGCCGGTTGGACTTGGGGCCCGGGCCAATAAACCGTGCACCTGGCCGTACTATATGTGTGAATGTCGACCGCCCCTACACCTTCTGACGCCCTGCTCGCCCTGGCTTTCGCCGCGGGGGATCGCGACGCGGGCGACGCACTCTTCGCCCGCTATGCCGGTGATCTCCGGCGTTTCCTGGCGGCGAGGTGCCGGGACACGGACCTGGCTGAAGAGTTGATGCAGGAGGTGGCGGCGCGGCTGGTGGTGGCGGCGCCGCGGCTGGATCCCGAGCGGAACACGCGGGCGTATCTCTTCCGAACAGCGCACAACGTGTGGCTCGATCACCTGCGGCGGGAAAGCACGCGTCGGGACGGTGATGCGGTCCTGGCGGTGCAGGGGCCGGGTCTCGCGCCGTCGGCGGATGCCGATGTGCTCGAGGCGGATATGGCTGCCGCGGTGCAGCGTGCAGTGGCGGCCTTGCCCCCGGTGCAGCGCGAAGTGCTCGAGCTCCGTCACCGCGAGGACATCACGTTTCGCGAAATCGCCGAGCGGTTGGAGCGACCACTGGGCACCGTGCTGGCGCAGATGCAATCGGCCTTGAAGAGCATACAGAAGGCGCTGGAGGACTATCGATGAACCATCCGACCGAAGATCTGCTGCTGCTCTACGCCTACGGCGAGACAGCCGACGGCGACATGGAGTTCGTGGAAGATCACGTGGCCGCCTGCCCGGCCTGTGAGGTGCGTCTTGGGGAGATCGAACGACTCCGCGTAAAGACAGAACGCGGGTTCGCCCGGCCTCGCCGGCGTGATCACCGTCTGATGCCCGTCGCAGCAATGCTGGCGGCGGCGGCCGTGCTGGCAGTGGTCGTCCTGGCTCGCAGCGGCAACCCCGGTAGACAAGCCTTGGCCATCACGGATCGACCGATCCTGTCGCCATCCGGCTACTTCGCCGGAGGCCCCGAGCTGGCAGCCATCGATTCCTTGCTGAACACGCTGGAGAGGAGAGTGGCCGATGCGAATCGCTAGTGTGGCCTGCCTGCTGGGTGTCATGACTGCTGGAGCACTCGAGGCCCAGGTGAATTCGCCCGAGCCGATGGATCGCCAGGTGCAGATGATCATGCAGGCCCGACCACCCGAGGCCGAAGTCGCCGCGCGTGACCTGTTGAGACGCATTGACAGCAGTTTTCGCTTCGTCAGGGCGCCTGGCGTTGCGACCCCGCCTCCGCAGGCCTCGGTCACAGTCAATGGCGGCGCGGCGCCGCCGTGCTGTTTCTATGAAACCCGGGTCCTCGGAGGAGGAGGGCCCGCGGTCATCATGATTGATGGCCTG
>CAMDCH010000018.1:0-19537 GCA_945889655.1 bacterium HR33 | reverse complement strand
GCATCCTGATCGGTACTCATGGTGAGCCGTCAGGTGCTGGTTCCCTGATCCCCGCGCATGGTGGACGACTGGTGAACCGTCTCGTTGCGCCCGAAGAAGTTCGCGAGCGCACGAGCGCCGCTGCCGGCTTGCCGTCCTGGACCCTCTCGCTCCGGCAGCTTTGCGACCTCGAGCTGCTGGCTCATGGAGGTTTCTCCCCACTCCGCGGTTTTCTATCGCGCCCCGACTACGAAACGGTACTCCGCTCGATGCGCCTGGCCGACAGTACCCTATGGCCAATCCCGGTCACGCTCGGCGTGACGGAGGCGGTGGCGCGGGCCGTGGAAACCAACCGACGACTCGCCCTGCGGGACCAGGAAGGGGCAATCCTGGCCGTCCTGGACGTGGAGGACCTCTGGCGGCCCGACCGGGACGCGGAGGCGGAAGCCGTCTTTGGCACCACCAACCGTGAGCACCCGGGAGTGACCCAGTTCTTCGCCGAGGAAGGCGCAGTCTACGTGGGTGGGCCGGTGGCAGTGATCGCACCACCCACGCACTACGACTTTCCGGCCCTGCGTCACACCCCGGCCCAGCTACGATTGAAGTTCCGGGAGGGTGGATGGGACAGGATCGTCGCCTTCCAGACCCGCAACCCGATGCATCGCGCGCACTTCGAGCTCGTGCGGAGTGCTTCAGAGGCGGCGGAGGCTGACTACATCCTGATCCATCCATCGGTGGGGCAGACGCGTGAAGGGGATGTGGACCACTACACCCGTGTGCGCGGCTATCAGGCGGTGCTACCCCGTTTCGGAGGAAAAGCGGCGCTGTCGCTGCTTCCCCTGGCGATGAGAATGGCTGGGCCGAGGGAGGCGGTCTGGCACGCGCTCATCCGGCAGAACTACGGGTGTACGGACTTCATCGTGGGTAGGGACCATGCCGGGCCGGGCGCGGATTCGACTGGGACGCCTTTCTCCGAGCCGGACGCGGCCGTGAAGCTCGCGCGGCAGGTCCAGTCTGACTTGGCGATCCGGATCCTCCTGTCGGAGTCGCTGGTCTACGTCCCCGGTGTCGACCGCTACGTCCCTGAACGCGAGGTGCCCAAGGGTGCGCCGAGTGCGAGCCTCTCGGGCACAGAGTTACGCAAGCGCCTGGCGGAAGGCCGCGAAATTCCGGAGTGGTTCACCTTCCCTGAGGTTGCCGAAGTCCTGCGCCAGGCGCAGGACCCGCCTGGGGGTCCTGTGATGTCGATCTGGCTGACGGGCCTCCCGGCTTCGGGCAAGTCCACGATCGCGAGGCACCTGGTCGCCCGGCTGATGGAGCAGGGCGGGCGAGCGGTGACACTGCTCGACGGGGATCATCTCCGCCGGACCATCTCGGCCGGATTAGGGTTTTCCCGGGCTGATCGGGAGGAACACATTCGGCGGGTGGCGCGGCTGGCGGCGAAAATAGTAAAGGAAGGGGGGGTTGCGGTCTGCCCGGTTATCGCGCCCTATGAGGCCGCCCGCCGGGAGGCCCGGGCCCTGATCGAGCTGGAGGGACGGTTCGTCCTGGTCTACGTGGCGACGCCGCTCGCGGTGTGTGAGGAGCGGGATCCCAAGGGCCTCTATGCCAAGGCCAGGGCAGGAGTTGTGAAGGAATTCACCGGGATTTCCGATCCCTATGAGCCGCCTCTCGATGCTGAAGTCATGATTGGAGTGGAGCTGGATGCGGCGGCCGCCGCTGGGAGGATTCTGGGCGCGGCAGGCTTTACCCAGGATCTCATCGACCGAGAGGACGAGGCCAGGTAGCCGGAGTGGCGATACGGTCTCACCTCGTACCCGTGTGAGGTGCCGAACGACACGGAGTTAACGGCCGATACCGCTCGTACGTCTGCGGAGGAAGCGGCGAAGCGTATCAGGTTCGGCATCAGGGCGGTTCGTTGAGTGCCGTTTTCGTATTCCCGGGCATCCTCTCGCCCTCTGCCGACGGATCAACAGGTATCGAGGGATCTGGCCGATGGTAAAGACTCATGGTCGAGTGTGCCTGTGGTCTTCCCAACTGCCAGTAAGTCGCTTAGTTACATGTCCTTCCGGCGAATCGCTTAACTCCTCACTGGGGCGGATATCAAATGGGTGGTCAAAGGGTCACAAAGCGGGCTGTCGTGTGCGGCGCCGGCGGCTTCGTTGCGGGTCATCTGGTGAAGCGCCTGAAGGCAGATGGCTACTGGGTTCGGGGTGTGGATATCAAGAAGCCGGAGTTCGGCCCCACCGCCGCTGACGAGTTCCTGGTGCTTGACCTTCGAGAGCCGGACAACTGCCGCCGCGCCTTATCCGACGGAAAGGGTAAACCTGCGCCGTTCGGCGAAGTGTATCAGCTTGCGGCCGACATGGGCGGGATGGGATTCATTCACTCCGCCGAGTGCGAGATCATGCGTAACAATGTGCTGATCAATGTCAACATGACTGACGCGGCGGCCTCGCTCAAGATTCCCCGCTATTTCTATTCTTCGTCGGTTTGCATTTACCGGGACATGAAGCCGGGCGAGCCCGAGATGACCGAGGAGGAGGCCTACCCTGCGCAGCCTGATAATGAGTACGGCTGGGAGAAACTCTACTCCGAGCGAACGCTCATGGCCTACGGTCGACGGCATGGTATGCAAGTGCGAATCGCACGGTTCCAAAACTGCTATGGGCCTATGGGAACTTGGACCGGCGGTCGCGAGAAAGCGCCGGCTGCAATTTGCCGCAAGGTGGCGGAGGCGGCCGACGCCGGGGCGATTGAAGTTTGGGGTGATGGCACCGCGATCCGCTCGTACACCTACGTGGACGATATGGTCGACGGGATTCGCCGGCTGATGGACTCAGATATTGAAGGGCCGACCAACATCGGCTCGCCCGAATACAACTCGGTAAAGGAACTGGTGGAAACGGTGGCAGCGGCTGCCGGTAAACAGATCAAGGTGAAATACATCTCCGGGCCGGTCGGTGTGCAGTCGCGGAACTTCTCGAACGAGAGGATCTACACGACGGGATGGCGCGCGAGATTCTTACTTAAAGAGGGCATTGCGCGAACCTACCGATGGATCGATGAACAGGTGAAAGCGGTACGGCCTAAGGAGGGTGTGAAGGCGAAAGCGAGGACGAAGCCGCGTCGGAGGGCAAAGGCGACCTCAGCCAATAAGAAATGACCGGCTGTCGTTATCGGACAGTGGTTTCAGCGAACCCTTACTAAAGCTGCATTGGGGCGAGGCGGATCAGATTTTTTGGGATTCAGCCGACCATCCAGGCCGCGCCGATTGTCGGAGAAGACCATAGCTCCATGTTGCCCCGTCCGGGTGGCTGAAGCGGTCAAAAATGGTCCCGATGACGTGCTGTAAGTCACAACGTTGCAGGGAGATGTAGGATATCCTTAACCATACGTCGCGGGTTCGGGCGTGAGGGGACCTTGGTTGCTGGCCAATCCACGATTACGTACGTATATTGCGCGCCCATTCGTCTAAGTGCAGGGACGCGGCCCCGTTGGGCCGCTTGCAATTTCGGTTACTGGCTCTTCAGTAGTGGCAGTGTCTCTGCGTCACGTGACACGAACCCGTAATACTGCGAGGCAACATGTTTGTTCGGGAAACGGCCCACGACGGCCAGGCACAGCGCATGGCTGCCCCCGAGGTTTCGAACGGGCATCAACTGAAAATCGATGTCTACTCGGATGGCGCCGACCTCGCTGAGATGCTGGCCGCCAAGCGGACCGGGCTGATTCGCGGGTTGACCACGAATCCCACCCTGATGCGTAAGGCCGGCATTACCGACTACGAGGGTTTCGCGCGGGCCGTGCTGGCGGAGATCAAGGATCTGCCGATCTCGTTCGAAGTCTTCGCGGATGAGTTTGCCGAGATGGAGCGGCAGGCCCTGAGAATCGCGAGCTGGGGCGACAACGTCTTCGTCAAGATCCCGATTTCCAACACCGCCGGCGTGTCCTCGGTCCCACTGATCCGGGCCCTGTCCCACGCGGGGGTCAAGCTGAACGTCACCGCCGTCATGAACCTGGAGCAGGTGTCGCAGGTGGTTCCGGCGCTCGACCCGGCCATCCCGGCCATCGTCTCGGTGTTCGCCGGCCGCATCGCCGACACGGGGAGGGATCCGGTCCCGCTGATGAGAGAGGCGGTGAAGATCGCGTCGTCCAAGCCGAACATCCAGGTTCTCTGGGCCAGCCCCAGGGAAGTGCTGAACGTGTACCAGGCGGAGGCCTGCGGCTGTCACATCATCACGGTCACCAAGGCGCTCCTGGACAAGCTTCCCATGCGAGGTCAAGACCTGCACGATCTTTCGCGCGACACCGTCAAGATGTTCTACACGGATGCAAAGGCAGCGGGGTTCACCATCCATCTGGAAATGCGGAGCCACGTGACGTGACGTCGTTGCTGATCACCGGTGTCGCAGGGTTTATCGGGAGTAACTTGGCAGGGCGTCTGGTAGCGGATGGGTATCGGGTGATCGGCATCGACAATCTCGCGTACGGCGTGCTGGAGCAGGTGCCCAGTGGGGTGGAGTTTCACCAGGTCGATATCCGCGATCCCCAGAGCTACGAGCGCTACCAGGGCGTCGATGTGGTGTTTCACCTCGCGGCCAAGAACTGCATCGCCGACTGCCAGGCTGATCCGGTAGAGACGTTCGACATCAACGTTCATGGGACTGCGCACGTGTTCGAGGCGGCCCGGCGCGCGCGCGTTCGCAAGGTGATATACGCGGAATCCTCGGCCATGTACGAGGGTGTCGCCGAGCTCCCTTCGTCCGAGGATCAGACGGCGCCGCAGAGCTTCTATGCCCTGAGCAAGGAAGCCGCGCGTCTCGTTGCCCAGGGATACTGGGCCCACCACCAGCTCGTTTCGACGGCGCTTCGCTACTTCTGCGTGTACGGTCCGCGCCAGGACTACCGCCGCACTATTCCGCCGGTCATGAGTGCTTTCATCATCAAGCTGTTGAGTGGCGAGCGGCCGATCATTTACGGCACCGGCTCGAAACGGCGCGACTTCGTGTATGTCGATGACGTCAATGATTTCCACGTGGCTTGTGTGGTCGATGCTCGTACCGACAACCAGACCTTCAATCTCGGCGGCGGAGAGAACTACTCGGTTCGCGATATCTATGACCGGATCGCGGCGCTGCTTCAAAGCCCGCTCCAGCCGCGACACGAGCCGGATTTGCCGGGAGAGGCGCTGGACACTCTCGCCGACATCACGCTCGCGCGTTCGGTGGGATGGACGCCCAAGACTGACCTCGACGCGGGCCTCCGGCAATCGATTGCGTATATCAAGGAGCGGGTCCTGGTGAGCCGTGAAGGGTGAGGCGGTAGTGCTCGCCGCCGGCAGGAGCGAACGCATCGCGTCGGTAGCTGGCGGCATTCCCAAGCCCCTGATAGCGGTCAGGGGCGAGCCGATCATCGCCCGGAACATTCGCTGGCTCGCCGCCGCGGGCGTGCGAGAGCTATGGGTGAATCTTCACTTCCGCGGCGACCTGATCAGGGCGGCCCTGGGCGACGGAAGCGGGTTCGGCGTCCACATCCGGTACTCGGTGGAGCCCGAGATTCTGGGAACCGCCGGTGCCGTCCGCCGGGTGTCAGCGGACCTGGCCGAGACGATCCTGGTGGTCTATGGAGACAACCTGCTGGACTTCGACCTTGGGGAGCTCCGCCAGACGCATGCCCGGGCCCATGCCCACGTGACGATCGCTGTTTTCGACGAACGGAGTCCCAACACCGGAATCGCCGGTGGGAGGGTCACTCTGGACCCCCACGGACGGGTTGTCGAGTTTGCTGAAGCGACTGGGTCCAACCCGCACACGACCCGCCGGCCCGCCGACCCGCCGACCCGCCGGTCTTTCGTCAACGCCGGCGTGTACGTAGTCCAGACGTCGATCATGGAAGATCTTCCGGAAAACACGTTTCTCGATTGGGGCAGGGACGTATTGCCGAAGCTTGTGTCTACCGGCTCGCCCGTCTTCGGGTACAACATCGACGGATACTGCCTCGGGCTGGATACGCCCGGAAGCTATGAGCGTGGGATGGCGCTCATCGAATCGGGCTCCGTGAGGCTCCGATGATCGTAACCCGGACACCCTTTCGCGTGACGCTCGGCGGCGGCGGGACCGACCTGCCCTCGTTCTACGAAAAACACGGCGGTTTCATATTCGCCATGGGCATCGACAAGTACATGTACGTCATGACGAATCCGCCGGGAGTGGACAGCCGCATTCGGGTGCGCTACTCCGAGAACGAGATAGTCGATCACGTATCCCAGCTCAAGCACGAGCTGGCACGCGAGGCACTCAAGCTGCACGGCATCGAAGAACGAATGGAGATTGACTCGATGGCCGACTTGCCGGCGGGGACAGGGCTCGGCTCTTCGAGCGCGTACCTCGTGGGCCTCCTGTCGGCCCTCCACTCGTACCGTCGCGATCACGTTTCCTTGCAGACGTTGGCGGAGGAGGCGTGTCATATCGAGCTGAATGTCCTGCAAAAAGGAATCGGGAAGCAGGACCAGTACATGGCCGCCTTTGCGGGTCTCACCGTGCTGGAAATCGCCAAAGACGGAAAAGTAGTAGTGAAGAACGTCCAACTTCGAGAGAGCGCGGTGGCCACGCTCATCAACCACACCCACCTCTACTTTACCGGCTTGGCCCGGGAAACTATCCAGGTCTTGTCTCATCAGAACCTTGCGATGAAAACCCAGGGTCAGGAGCGGGATCGCGTGCAGGAGTCCTTGCTGGGGATCAAGGACCTCGGCTATCAGATTCTCGAGGCGATTGAGAAGGAAGAGTTCGATGTCTGGGGGAACCTGCTGCACGATCACTGGGAACGGAAGAAGCGCTTGTCAGACCAGATCAGCCGGACAGCGATTGACGCGCTGTATGAGGAAGTGCGGGACCGGTTCGGGGTGCTCGGTGGCAAGATCATCGGGGCGGGTGGCGGAGGCTTCCTGGCGCTTTACTACCCCCGGAATGATGGACGGCTCGAAGACTTCATGATGCAACGCGGAATGCCGCGGCTCTACTACTATGTGGAGCGGGAAGGCTCGAAGGTGGTAGCCAATGTATCGAGTACACAGTCCATGATCTTGCACCCAAGGACAGCGGCAGCAAAACTGGACTACGTCGCGCGATGAGTGCGAGGATTGCGATCGTCGGCCTGTGGCACCTGGGCTGTAGTATCGCTGCGAGTTGGCTGAGACTGGACCAGCAGGTCACGGCCGTCGAGTTCGACGGCCGTGTCGTAACGGGACTGCGCGAGGGTCGCGCGCCCCTTTTCGAGCCGGGGGTGGATGAGACCTTCGCCGCCGCGTTGGAACAGGGGAAGCTGGCGATTACCGATCGCCCGGAGGGCGTCCAGGGCTGCGAGTTTGTCTTCGTGGCCTACGACACGCCGGTGCGGGAAGACGACACCAGCGACCTCACACCCATCCGCTCGGCGGTGGAACGGATCGCCCCGCATCTCGCCGGGAATGCCATCGTTATCATGAGCGCACAGTTGCCGGTAGGTGAAGCCCGCCGACTGCGGGGACGTCTGCAGCAGGCCGCGCCGACCGCTGAGCTGGTATATTCGCCGGAAAACCTCCGACTCGGCGAGGCCATGGCATGCTACCTCAAGCCCGGCCACATCGTGATCGGAGCCGAGACATCGGCCGCGAGCGACCGCGTGGCAGCGCTTTTTTCGCCCATGCAAGCCAAGATCTTCCGCATGAATCTCCCCAGCGCGGAAATGACCAAGCACTGCATCAACTCGTTCCTGGCGACGTCGGTGACGCTCGCCAACCAGTGGGCGGATATCGCGGCCGCGACCGGCGCGGATTTTGGAGACGTGGCGGGGGTCCTGCGGACCGACCCGCGGATCGGCGAGAAGGCGTATGTCACACCGGGCATCGGTTTTTCCGGGGGAACGCTTGGCCGGGACCTCCGGGTGCTGGACGAGGTGAGCCGGGAGACCCTGGGAGGCTCCGCCCCGGTCTTTGGCCAGGTGTGGGAGTACAACCAGCGGCGGGTCGATGTGGTCGCGCGACGCGCCGATGCGATTCTCGGCGGATTGCGGGGCCGGCGCCTGGCGCTGCTCGGCATGACCTACAAGCCGGGGACCAGTACCCTCCGGCGGAGTCTGCCGCTAGCGGTCGCCCGGGATGTCCTCGCCAAGGGTGCCGTGGCCGCGGCGCACGATCCGCGGGCCGACTGGAACGAGACCGCGCCGCCCGCCGGTTTGCGAGTGGCCGACTCACCCTACTCAGCGGCGAAGGATGCGGACCTGGTCATCCTGCTTACCGAGTGGCCCGAGTATCGGGAGATGGATTTTGGGAGACTTGCTGCGCAAATGCACCAGCGCCTCCTGTTCGACACAAAGGATTTCCTGCGCCCCTGCCGCGAGGCACTCGCGACGGCGGGTCTCCGGCACATCGTACTCGGGTCCAGTCAGTGAGCGGCGCATTGGACGGCCGCATCGTGGTCGTGACCGGCGGGAGCATGGGTATCGGCATGGCATGCGCCGAGGAGTGTGTCCGGCAGGGGGCTTCGGTGGTGATTGGTGCACGCGGAGAGAAGGATCTCGCGGCCGCCGCTGAGAATCTGCGGCACGCGGGAAAGGGCGCGGTGCGGGCAGTGCGGACGGACGTGACCTCGGCTGGCGATGTCGACCGCCTGCTGTCCGCGGCGCGCGAGCTCGGCCGCCTAGACGGGCTGATCCACGCCGCCGGTATCTACGGACCGATTGGCTCCGTGGTAAAGGTCGACCCCGAGGAATGGTTCGACGCTATTCGGGTGAACTTGCTCGGATCATTTCTGGTGGCACGGGGGGCATGCCGGGTGATGACGGAGCAGGGGAACGGAGGCTCCATCGTCTTGATGTCGGGCGGAGGAGCGGCGACGCCTTTTCCCAACTACACCGCCTATGCCTGCGGGAAGGTCGCGGTGGTCCGCCTGGCCGAGACCTTGGCGCAGGAAGTCGCACCGACGGGGATCCGGGTGAACGCGATCGCGCCAGGGTTTGTAGCTACGCGGCTGCACCAGCAAACCCTCGAGGCCGGGACCGGGCTGGCCGGGGAGTTCATGGAAACCACCAAACAGCAGCTCGCCAAAGGCGGCGTCCCACCGACCGTCGCGGCCCGCACCTGTGCGTTTCTTCTCTCGGAGAAAGCGAGCGGGATCACGGGACGTTTCGTCGCGGCACCATATGATGGTTGGGAACAATGGCCCGATCATCTCGGCGAAATCAGCGGGTCGGACCTGTTCACGCTTCGGCGCATCGTCCCGAAGGATCGGGGGATGAACTGGCAATAGGGTCTCCGCTGCGGGTCGCGGTAATTGGCGCTGGACTCATCGGGCGGCGGAGAGCGATGGAGGCGGCGAATCACCCCGACAGCCGATGCGTGATCGTGGTCGATGCGGACCGGGCACGGGCCAGCGAGGTTGCCGGTGCCTCGGGCGCCAAGTCTGAGGCCGATTGGCATGCGGTGGTGGAGCAGGCAGACGTCGACGTGGTGATCGCCGCGACGCCGAATGGTCTGCTGTGCGAAATCGCGACCGCGGCGTTGACAGCAGGCAAACACGTGCTGATCGAAAAGCCGATGGGACGTAACCTGGCGGAGGCGGAGCAGATGCGCGCTTCCGCCATTCGCGCCGGAAAGCTCCTCAAGGTCGGATTCAATCACCGCTACCACCCAGCGATCGTGGAGATGAAGCGGCGATTCGACGATGGTCAGGTGGGTCTGGCAATCAACGTCAGGTGTCGATATGGCCACGGCGGCCGCCCCGGGTACGAGCGGGAGTGGAGGGGGAATAGGGAACTGGCGGGCGGAGGAGAGCTGACGGATCAGGGCGTCCATGTAATTGACCTGTTCCAGTGGTTTCTGCACCTGCCGACGAACGCCTTCGCCTGGCTGCAGACTGCGATATGGCCCCTGGGCGACCTGGAAGACAACGGGTTCGGGATGTTCCGGTATCAGTCGGGTGTGGTCGCGTCATTCCATACGAGTTGGACCCAATGGAAAAACCTCTTTTCCCTCGAGCTCTTTGGGACCGAGGGCGCGCTCGTGGTCGAGGGCCTGGGACGCAGTTACGGAACCGAAACGCTCACCACTTACCGGCGCAACCCGGCCGGTGGCGCGCCCGCTACGGATGTCATGCGATACGAAGGAGACGACACCTCGTGGCGTGATGAATGGGCCGAGATGGTGAACGCCATCAGCCTGGGCACCCCGATGAACGGAACGGCGGACGATGGAGTCGCCGCCATGCGCATGCTTGACGCCCTCTATCGGTCGGCCGCGGCGGGCCAGCCGGTGGGACTATGAGTCTCGCCGGCGGCAGGCGCGCGGTGTTTCTGGACCGGGACGGTGTGCTGACCCGCCTGGTGTGGCGCAACGGGGCGTGGGTCTCCCCCCAGTCCGTGGATGACTTCCAGATTCTTCCCGGGGCTCCCGACGCGGTCGGGCGATTGCGGGCGGCCGGCTTACTGGTCTTCGTCGTCACCAACCAGCCGGATATCGCCCGCGGGCTCATGCAGACGGCGGAAGTGGCGTCCATGCATGAGCGGCTCGCCGCCGCGGTGCCGCTGGACGAAATCGTCGTCTGCCCGCACGACGACGCGGACGGTTGTCAATGCCGCAAGCCCCAGCCCGGCATGATCCTGTCGCTGGCGCATCGCTGGGGGGTGGATCTCGGCAGCGCGTTTGTGGTTGGCGACTCCTGGAAGGACCTGGAAGCTGGACGCCGGGCGGGGTGCCAGACTATTCTGGTATCCGTCGGCAGCAGCCTGCCGGCGGTTCCGGTCGAGCGTATCGCCGATACCTTGGCGGGCGCCGTCGACCAGATTCTCGGTGGCCTCGATTCCCAACTGAAGGATCGACATGTCATTCGCTCGTAAGTTCCTGTCGGACGTCGCTCAGCTCGCCGGAGGGCTGGACGCCGACGCCGTCGAGCGAATGGCCGAGACCATCGCGGAGGTGCGCCGCCGCGGGGGGCGGATGTTCTTCCTAGGAGTAGGCGGAGGCGCCGGGCATGCGTCCCATGCGGTAAATGATTTTCGAAAGCTCGCGGGCATTGAGTGCTACACGCCCACAGATAACGTGTCCGAGCTCACGGCACGGATCAACGATGAAGGCTGGGATTCGAGCTTCAGCGCCTGGCTCGAGGGCAGTCGGCTCGGCAAGAAGGACGCGATTTTCGTTTTTTCGGTGGGCGGCGGTAATGAGGCGGAACGGATCAGCGTGAACATCGTCAATGCGGTAAATCTTGCGCGCTCGGTGGGCGCGACGGTGCTGGGCGTGGTCGGTCGCGATGGTGGCCACACCGCCCGGCATGGCGACGCAGTCGTGATTGTCCCAACCGTGGCCGCCGATCTGGTTACGCCCCTTACCGAAGCCTTCCAGGCGGTGGTCTGGCACCTGCTGGTTTCTCATCCTTCCGTGGCGGTCCGCGCGGGAAAATGGGAATCGGTGGCTGGAGTTAAGGCTCGATGACCGCGCCTCGGCCGGTGAAAGCGCTGGTCAGCAAGAACCTCCTCTTTCCACATGGCGATCCGGTGGAGCAGGCCGCCGCCGAGGTAAACTGGGACTCGGCCTTCCCGGCCGGGATACCGAATTCGTCATGGCGTTTGTCGCAAGGAGTGAAGCGCCTCTTCGACGTCGTGAGCGCCACCTTCCTGTTGATCCTCTTGTCACCGCTCCTGGCGGGGATTGCCATCGCCATCGTGCTCGATTCGGGGACCCCGGTGTTCTACCGCTGGGAAGTCGTGGGAGAGCGCGGAAGGCGCTTCACGGGCTACAAGTTCCGCACCATGGTCCGCGGGGCGGATACGCTGAAGGACCAGCTGGCGCATCTCAACGAAATGTCGGGGCCTGTGTTCAAGATGCGCGACGATCCTCGAGTGACGCGCCTTGGCCGCCTGCTCCGCCGATTCTCCCTGGACGAGCTGCCGCAAATCTGGAGTGTCCTGCTCGGTGACATGAGCCTGGTGGGCCCTCGGCCGATGTTCCCACACGAGTTCGTAGCCGCCACTCCTGACCAGAGGCGGAAGCTCGCCGTGGTGCCGGGAATCACCTGCCTGTGGCAGATCATGGGACGTTCCGAAATCGACACGTTCGAGCGCTGGTCCGAGCTGGATCTCCAGTACATCCGCGACTGGAGCTTGTGGCTCGACATTACGATTATGGCGCGCACCGCAGGGGCAGTCCTGAGCCGGCGAGGCGCGTACTAATTCCGGGTTGCGCCCCGCTAGGGCATTGTCCGCGCCTTGACGCGCCGCAGAATCCGGGCAACCTCGTTCAGCTCGGGAATTCGCAGGAGCCAGGCTGCTGCGAAACACCCCAACAGGAGTGCGAAGCCCGCGGTTGCCAGCCTCGCCAGTGAGGTGACCAACGCGGGGCTCGATCCTGCGAGGGAAGCGGGCCATGCCTGCAGCAGCAACAGGCACAGCGCGGCGCCGCTTCCGGCGACTAATGTGCCGCCGACCAGGGCTCGGCCGGTCTCGGCCAGCAACTCTCCCCCAATCGCCCGTTCGGCCGCCATAAGCGCTGCCAAGGACGCCACCGCCATGCCCACGGTGTAGCCCGCTGGTATCGCGATCTCATTGATGACCGGAAGCAGCAACCAATCGGCGCAGGCGGCGATGATGGTGGCGGCGGCGAGACACGAGAGCGCTATCGCAGGCCGGCCGACCGTGAAGAGGATCCGGAGAGACATTCCCATGACGAACACAGGGATGATAGCGAAAGTGTATACAGCGAATGCGGCGGCTGTGCGGTTCGCCGCGGTAAGATCGAAGGCTCCCCGCATGAACAGAATCGCGACGATCTGATGCCGCGCCACGAGCATGAAAGCAGCCAAGGGCACCACGACAAGCAGATATCTCCTCAAAACCACGCGGACCGCTTCCGTCCCTTTGCCGGTCAGGCCGGCGCCCTGCTGCTCAAGGGCGATGACTGAAAACGCGACGGTATGCACGGCGGTGCTCATCGTCGAGGCCATGTAACTTGCCCGCTGCGCATAATTGACGACGGCGATGCTGCCCACCCCGACGCTCGCGAGCAAATAACGCTCCCATATGCCGAGCAACAGCGCGCTGGCGGCGACGACCGCGAGGCTCGGTCCGGCGACACGGATCAACTCTCCGAGCAGCGGATGTCCTGGCCCGCTTCGCGTCCCCAGCCCTGTTCCCCGCATCGCCAGCATCACCACGGAGGCGTTCGCGAGCGCCCCGACGGCGACGGCTACGGACAAGGCCGCGGCAATCGGGAGCCGGGACGCGGCAAAGAGTCCTGCAACGAGACCCGCATTCCAGAGGAGGCGGCCGAGACTTGGAGCGGTGACCTCGCCGAAAGCCGGGAGAAACGCTGCGACATTGCAGCTCGCCGCGAAAAGGACCAGGCCCGGAAGTGCCCCGCGCAGGATCGCGATTGGGGTAGCATAGGCGGAGGTTGAGCTGTTGGCCGCATCGGTGACGATCCAGGGAATCACCGGGAATGCCATCAGGGCCACGATCGCTGCCAGCCCAAAGACGACCAGGGTCGAGGACCTGACCAGCGCGCTGGCGTAATGATCGCCCAGATCGTTCCGTAGGCGCGCCGCGAGCGGGACGGCCGCCAGGCTGAATCCGCCGGTGACAAACGCCGCGGCTATCGCGTCGTGAAGAAAAACGACGGTTGCAGCGGCGTCAGCTTCCGACGATGTCCCGAAAAGCCCGGCGAGGCTCGCCTCCCGCAACAGCCCGGACATTGTGGCCGCGATAGAAACCAGCGTGACGATAGTTATTCGTCGCAGCATCGTCTGATCGGGATCACCGTGGAGAAGTCCATTTCCGGTACGCGGTCACCGGGATGCGCTAACTCAACCCGAGTCGGTTCTTGGCGGGAATGCGGGAGAAGATGTTGGCCTGTATCTGGAGCCGAAGGCCGGTCCCGACATCCACCCCACGGATGTGGCCGCGAGTGGAGACCGTGTTGGTGAATACGTTCCCGAGCACCACGGTATCGTGGGTGTTACGGATATTGATGCCGTTATAGGTGGCCTCCGTTTCGAGACCGTTATCAATGAAGCGGTTTGCCGTGATGACGGTGGCATCCGACCCATCCGCTAGGGCAATACCGTGACGACCATTCTCCACCAAGGCGTTGCCAGTCAGGGTGTTGAGGGCGCTACCCCGACGCACGTCTATCCCGTTGGCCTTGTTGCCGGCCAGGAGATTGTTTGCGACCGATCCCATGCGGGAGACGTCGTCCAGCAATATGCCGTTCTCTCCATTCCGGATGATCTCGCACCCCACGACCATGGCCTGGTTGGCATTGTGGTGGCACATCAGTCCTTGGGCGGCGTTCGAGTAGACGTAACAGTCGATGACATGGGTCGGGTTGCCGCTGTTAGTCTGGGTCACCACAATCCCGCTGCCGCCGCCGAGCTCGATTGTCGAGTCGAGGATTGAACAGGGCGTGTCGGTAACCATGATGCCGTTCCCCCCCACCCCCTTGATCCAACATCGACGCACCCGGGCGTCGTCGCAGTTTTCGAAAACGACGCCATGACCGCTCCCGCGTTCTCCATCGATATACAAGCCCTCGAGGAATACTCTCTTGACCCCCCGGCCAACCAGTGCATCGCCGCCGGCGGTATCCGGGATCAACGCGGTATGACGGCCGTATGCCAGGAGAACGAGATCGCTTCTCAGATGGATCGGTTTGCCGAGACGATAGCGGCCCTGGGGGAAGAACACCGTGCCGCCGCCGGATCCATCGTCGATCGCACGCTGGATGGCCTCGGAGTCGTCATGTTGTCCGTCTCCAGCAGCGCCGTACGTCCGTACGTTGCGGATCAGGTCTGGCGCCGGTTCCAGTCCCGCATCCAAGCCCCGGCCTTGGCGCGCGTTACCGAGGGAAAGTAGACCAGCCGTGAGTGAGGCATGGAGGAACTCTCGCCGGGCCTGCGGAGTCTCGGCGGTCACCCGGTGAGCCCTTCCGGTAGATCGGCAACCGAACGCGACCCAGGGGGGAAGGCCTCGCGGGCCGTGAGATGGCCGCCGGGCCCGACATCATGCGGAGAGGCCTTGGATCGTGTTCCGGAACGAGCTACCGGGTCGAGGGCGGCACACATGGCGAGCGTGACCCAATAGGAGGCGTTCCAGGCGGCAGGGTTGGTCATAGCGCCGAAGAGCATGGCGATGAGGGCCCCAAGGCACAACAGCGCCATGGTGCCCCACGCGGCGCTGCGCACGGCGCGGAAGGTTGCCATGACCACGAGCCCGAGTCCCACCAGGAACGGCAAGGCGGCCACGAGGCCTCCCGCATGGAACATCTCTAGTGCAAAGTTTTCAGATATAGAACCCTGCACGCCGATCAGCTCGGAAGTCCGGCGATATGCAGAAGCGCCGTGGCCGAAGACTGGGCTCTCCAGCGCGTCAGTAAGCAGGGCATTGAAGAGGTTGACACGGGTCAGGCCCGTCCCGGACGACAGGTTGGCTATCTGCAGGACGCGCACCAAAGCGATGCGGAGCGCGGCGGGATTGAAGATGAACAAGGTCCCCACCGAAAGACCCACCAGCACTCCCGCGGTCGCGAGGCGCCCGATCGGGCCCAGGAGAGTTTTGCCAGGTCGTACCCACAAGCCCAGTGGTACGACCACGGTGAGCGCCAGCGCGAAGCCGACCCAGGGTCCGCGTGCCAGAGCCAGTGTTGCGGCAACCGTATGTAGCCCCAAGGCGACGAGCGCGATAATGCGGGCCTTGCCCGACGTGACAAATGCGACGGAGACTGCCGCCGCGGCGGCGAAGGCGGTCACGTAAGTCCCGGTGACGGTCCCCAGGCCGAACGCGGAGGCGTCGTCACGAAGAGTGCCGGTGGTGGTGGCGGTGAGAGCCTGCGCGACGAGCATGATCGACGCCACTGCGCTTGCCCCGACTAGCATCTGGAAGAACGACTGCCACAGCTCCGAGTCCGCGGCGAGGTTCGCGTAGGTAACGGCAAACGCGAGCACATTGAGCGCGAGCATCAGGCAGTCCAGCATTCCGCGGGTGCGATAGTCGGCCGGAGTTGCCAGTAGGGTGCTCAAGGCGACGGCCATGGCGGTGGTGGCGAACAAGAGGGTGATCGGTGCGAGGGTTCCCACCTGCGTGCGAGGCCGGAAAACCAGCCCAACGGCTAACGCGACAGGAGCCCACAGATGAAGGGCCCGAACATTCGCCGGTCCCAGGTCCACACCGACGAGATAGTTGAACGGTAACAGAGCTGCGCCAGCCAGGATCACTGCGCGGGACAGGGGTGGAGCTCGCCGGATGACTACTTCCACAGTCGCAGGTACATGGCCCAGAAAGCGATCATGAGAAACAGGAATGGCGTGCCGATGGCCAGCAGCATGGGCGTGGGATCGGATGGGCGTTCGGGAACGCTGGCCCGGTCGATCCGGGTCACGAGGGGAGCGTCATTGAATTCCGTGAGGCGCGCATTCTCGATGGTAGTCTCGAGCTGTTCGCGAAGAGCTCCCAATCGGGATACCTCGCTCGTCAGCCGCTGCTGGCGGCGCTGCAGGGCCGGACTGACGACGATGCGATTGGTGGTGAGAAACGCTTCGAGGGTGTCTGCCACAGCGTCCCGCCGCCGTTCGACGTCGATCAGGAATTGTTGGGTGAATTGCCGTCGGGAAGCTGCTTGCCGCCTCCGGAATTCGATATTCAGGTTGTCGATGATGCGGATAGCGGTGTTCGCCACTGATGCCGCAACATAGGGGGAGCGATGACGAACCATGAGAACGACGACGCCGGATGGAAGGCTGAAGACGCGCAGCCGCTTGGCGACCTTTTTCCGCGCGTTCCAATGGCGGAGCGGCTCCGTCCGAGCCCGCGGCACGAGCAGGCTGTCGAGCTCCTGAAGAGTGCCGAGGGAGTCTACCGTGATTCTGGAGGAAATGAGGCTGTCGACGAACGACTGGGACTTGAACATGTCGACCAGAAATGCCGACTGGGGACCGAGTCCCAGTGGCCCACCCGCGCTGCCGACGAGGCTCGCGAGACCGCCGAGGCCGGAGACCAGATCCGAGGCGGATCGGGACTCTGAAAAAAAGGACGCCTGGGCAGTGTAGGTACGGGGCACCAGCAGTCCCACGGCAATCCCGATCGCCAAACCGGCAGTGGTTACGCCGGTAAGGGCTCGCCGCTTAGTCCGGGCGAATCGCAGTGTCTCCTGCAGCCGACTCGACGAGTCGGGGCTTAGAGGATCGTCATCGATGGACAGAGCGCCTCGCTGTCATATGGAACTACCGCGTGGAGGAAGTAAATGCGACGGGCCCACTCGGTGAGGTCGAAGCGTTTCACCGCCGCGAAACTAGCTGAACGCCGGGTCCGGCGCCAGCGGCGCTAAGTCGTAGAGTGGCCGAGATTTCAAGGACAGAAATGGTGAGCTAATCTAACGGAGCAGGGCGGGCGCCGAGGTACTCCTTGATGCCTTGCTCGAGGGGGGTGAAGGGCCTGTCGTAGCCCGCCTTGCGCAGCGCGGATATGTCCGCCTCAGTGAACGATTGATACTTTCCGCGAAGAGTCTCGGGGAAGGGGACGTATTCCAAGGATCCCCGCCCCAGCAACTCCAGGATGCTGCGCGCGACATCGTTGAAGCTCCGACTCTGGCCCGAGCCGGCATTGAACACGCCCCGGCGGCTGGGTCCATCCATGAAGAACAGATTGATCTCGGCTAGGTCCCGGACGAAGACGAAGTCGCGCCGCTGCTCCCCGTCGCCGAATCCATCCGTTCCAGTGAACAGGCGCATCACACCGGTCGTGCTGGCTTGCCGGTACAGCTGGTAGATCATCGACGCCATCTTCCCTTTGTGCGCCTCGCCGGGACCGTACACGTTGAAGTACCGGAGGCCAACGACCGTCGAGCCCGCATCGGGCAGTCGCCGGCGCACGTAGCGGTCGAAGAGCAGCTTCGAGAAACCGTACACGTTCAAGGGACGTTCGTTGACGGGGTCCTCACGGAACACCCGGCCTCCTCCGTACACAGCTGCGCTCGAGGCGTACACTAGGGGGATGGCGTGCCGGAGCGCGTAATCCAGCAGCACCTTGGAGTACTCGTAATTGTTCTGGAGCATGTAGCGCCCGTCCGACTCCGTGGTGTCGGTGCAGGCCCCCTGGTGCAGGATCGCGGCGACTTTGCCGATCTTGTCCGTTTCCAGCAGCTTTCTGAAATCGTCTTTGTCCAGATAGTCCGAGATGGCGCAATCCACCAGGTTCTCGAACTTCTCGGACTGCTGGAGGTCATCTACGACCAGCACGTCGTCGATGCCCCGCCGGTTCAGCGCCTTGACCAAATGGCTGCCGACAAAGCCCGCGCCGCCTGTCACGATGTACATCCTAGGTTCGCCGCGGCCGCGACGGAGCGGTTTCTGGATTCATCTGTCGAATGAGCTGTGACGTACTCCTGCCATCCAGCAGCGGTATGAGCGCGACTCGCCCGCCCCAGGATCGGACCTCGCGCGCCCCGACAACCTTCTCCTCGGTGTAATCCGCTCCTTTGGCGACGACGTCGGGGTGCAGAGTATTGATGAGGTCGAGTGGGGTGTCCTCATCGAAGACGATGACCAGATCAACGGACGTCAAGCCCGCCAGGACACGCGCGCGATCCTCGGCTCGAACGATGGGCCGCTTAGGCCCCTTCAGCGCGCGCACTGACCGGTCGCTGTTCAATCCGACGATCAACCGTTGGCCCTCCCGGCGGGCCTGTTCCAGAAGTGTCACATGGCCGGCGTGCAGAACGTCAAAGCAGCCGTTGGTGAATACCACCCGGTCCCCCCCGCGCTGCCACGCCGCAACGCGTTCCCGCGCGGTGGCGAGATCGCCGATTTTATCCAGCTCCTCCAGCCTCCGCTCCGCTGCCAGGGCCGCGACCAGCTCGCTGGTTCGCACCGGTGCCGTGCCAACCTTCCCAACCACAATTCCTGCCGCCACGTTCGCCAGGTGCATGATGTCTTCCGGCGGCAGGCTCGTGGCCAACCCCGCCGCGAGGACGGCGGCTACCGTGTCTCCCGCCCCGGCGACATCGAACACGTCACGAGCGGTGGCAGGGAAATCGCGACGGCCGCGCTCGTCGATCAACGTAATGCCCCGCTCGGAACGCGTGACCACGAGGTACCGCAACTCGAGGCGCCCGCGGAGGGCGGACCCCGCTTCGAGCAGACCATCCACGTTCTCGGCCGACACACCAGTGGCGGCCGCAAGCTCAGCGAGATTTGGGGAAAGCAGCGTGGCGCCGCGGTACCTGTTGTAATCCGATCCCTTGGGATCCACCACGACCGGGACGCTGGCGTCTGCCGATGCACGGATGATGCGCTGGCACACGTCGGCCTCGAGAACGCCTTTCGCATAATCCGACAACACAACGGCGGCGACGCCGCCTGCCAGCTCCCGCTCGACGGCGTCCACCAGACCGGCGCGGTCAGCTTCATCAGGGGGCGCGGCCGCCTCGGTATCGAGGCGCACCATTTGCTGGTGACCTCCGACGATGCGGACCTTGGTGGTCGTCGCGCGGCCGCGGATTCGAGCAGTGGCACCGCAGTGGACGCCTGCGGCGGCC
>CAMDCH010000017.1:0-19788 GCA_945889655.1 bacterium HR33 | reverse complement strand
CGGCTGTGTGACTCGGTTTGCATCATTGCGCGGGGAATCAAGGTCCTGGACGGCGCGATCGCGGACGTGAAGCGGGATCACGGCGGACGGATGGTGGCGATTGCGGTCGAGGGCGGCATCGGATCGCTGGGAGATCTCCTGGCCGATCGATCCCTCGTCGGGGCTGCGGAGCAGTATCCCAATTATGCCGAGGTAGAGTTGGCCGCAGGCGTGGATCCGCAGCGGCTTCTCCAGGTGCTGATGTCCCGCGCGCGGGTCACGCGGTTCGAGGTGGTGGAAGCTTCCCTACACAAGATCTTCGTGGATCGCGTTGGACCGGCGGCGGCCGTGGCGGCCGCGAGCGGAAAGGACTGACCGTGCGAAAGATCTGGGTCATTATCCGGCGCGAATTCCTCGAGCGCATCCGCACCAAGTGGTTCGTCATTTCCACCATACTCGGCCCGGTCTTCATGATCGCGATGCTGGTCATCCCGATCCTGGTGGGTACGAGCGGCGGCAGGGAACGGTCGATCATCGTCGTGGATGTCACCAGCAGTCCCTTCGGGCAGCGGATCACCGATGAACTGGACCGTTCACAGCCGATCCAGGCTCGCCGGGTGATCGCGGAACTGGCAGACCTCGAGTCCATCAAGGATTCGCTATCGGATCTTGTTCGCCTCAAGGCCTACGACGGCTTCCTGGTGGTAACCGACCAGACTCTCGAGGACGGCAAGGCCGACTACTACGGCACGAATGTCTCCTCGCCGCGCGACATGCAGATCCTTTCGCGCTACATGCAGGAGACGACCCTGACCGAGCGGCTCACGCGTGCGGGAGTGGATCCTCAGGCCGTCCGGCAGGCGCGGGTGGACGTCCAGGTCCGGACTTCCAAGGTGAGCGCGGTCAAGGGAGCCGCGGAGTCGGGGGAAGGGGCATTCATCCTCGCTTACATCATGTGGTTTGTGCTCTACGTCTCGATCATTGTCTACGGCGTGACCATCATGGGCGCGGTTGTCGAGGAAAAGACCTCCCGCGTGATCGAGGTCCTGGTGTCCAGCGTACGGCCCTTCCAGCTCCTGGCCGGCAAGATCATCGGCGTCGGAACGGTCGGTCTTTTTCAGATGCTGATCTGGGGGGTCGCGGGCACGACCCTGCTCAACCATCAGCAGGAAGTCATGCGTTTCCTGCACCTTCCCATACCGGCTGGCGCGCCACCCCTTCCGCACCTTTCGCTGGCCACGTCGGCGATTTTTCTCTCCTATTTCCTGCTTGGCTATTTCCTCTATGCGGCGATGTTCGCCGCGGTGGCGTCAATGTCGAGCACGGAGGCGGAGGCGCGCCAGGCACAGACACCAATCATCATGCTGCTCGTCGTGCCGACGGTTCTCATGATCGGGATCCTCAATGATCCGGGTGGCCGGCTGGGCCAGATTCTTGGGCTGGTTCCCTTCTTCTCCCCCATCGCGATGCCAGTGCGGTGGGCGGCTGCTCCCGTTCCCATGTCCGAGCTGGTTGCGTCACTTGTCGTCCTGGCGCTCACGACGATAGGAGTGACCTGGCTGGCGAGCCGGATCTATCGCATTGGCATCCTCATGTATGGCAAGCGCCCGACTTTTCCCGAAATCATCAGGTGGATCCGGACGCCGTGACCGGAGCACCGCCCTCCAGCTTCCGCAGGTAGCCGTAGAGCGTCTTTCCCGTGCTGGTGGAAAGCGCCTCCATGCGCTCGTAGTCCTTCGACGGCAGGTATTCCAGGTCGTGCGCGATGCAGAGGATGGTATCGATCTCCGCCAGCGCGCGTTGTGCTTCTTCCAGCGAAGTCTTCCGACCTTCGACACTCCCGATGGCGGCAGCCGCGATTCGGAGAACTGTCCTGTAGCCGGCCGCTCTCAGCTCAGCTCCGAGAGACGGTTGTTCGACCCGCGGCAGTAGCCGCGCGGTCTTTGAGCACTCCACTGCGAGTTGCCTGGCGTGCTCCCAGGCACGAAGTCCACGATAGGCTGGCATGACGACGAATCTGGGTGATCAGCCGGGCCACGCATAACCATTTCTCAACCCGAAATCATCCTTTTCCCGCGCGACACGTATTATTGACGGATCGCATGAATCACGACTACGACATCATCATCATCGGCGGCGGTCACGCCGGAACCGAGGCAGCCACTGCCGCCGCCAGGTGCGGCGTTCGCGTCCTGCTGCTCACCAGCAACCTCGAGACGATCGGCCAGATGTCGTGCAATCCAGCCATCGGCGGGATTGCAAAGGGCACCGTCGTTCGCGAGGTGGACGCGTTCGGCGGGATCATGGGCCGCGCGACAGACCTGGCGACGATCCAGTTCCGTATGCTGAATCGCTCCAAGGGCCCCGCAGTCTGGGCGCCGCGTGCCCAATGCGACCGCTCTCTCTACAAGCGGGCGGTCCGGCAGCTGCTGGAAGCGCACTCGCGAATCGAATTCCTGCAGGGCACGGTTTCCCGGTTGATCCTCGAAGGCGATCGGGTCCAGGGCGTCGTCACGCTCGACGGCCGGGCTGTCCGAGCCAAGGCCGTGATCCTCACGGCCGGGACTTTCCTCCGTGGGCGCATGCATATGGGAACCGACACGCGGATTTCCGGAGGACGAGCAGGAGATCCGGCCGCGATAGACGTTGCCGAACAGCTCGAGTCGCTGGGACTCACGGTGGGCCGGTTCAAGACCGGCACGCCACCCCGGATCGATGGACGTTCAGTCGATTACTCCAGAACAGAACCGCAGGAAGGCGAACTCCCGGATTACCGCTTCTCCAGCTTCGCAAGATCGCAACGTCCCCAACAGCGGACTTGCTGGATAACGTGGGCCGGCGAAGAAGCTAAAGCTATTATTAGTAACAACTTACAGAAGTCAGCGCTGTATGGCGGTGGTATCTCAGGTCGCGGTCCGCGATACTGCCCTTCGGTGGAAGACAAGATCGTGAAGTTTCCAAAAGCCGAGCGGCACCAGATCTTTCTGGAACCGGAAGGCTTGGACACTTCAGAGCTCTATGTAAATGGGCTTTCGACGTCGCTTCCCGCTGACGTCCAGTTGGAGGTCCTGCGATCGATTCCTGGCCTTGAGTCTGCGAGGATGATGAGGCCGGGCTACGCGATCGAGTACGACTTCTATGATCCAAGGCAGCTGACGCCGTGGCTGGAATTGAAGGCAATCGAAGGCCTGTACTTCGCCGGGCAGATCAACGGAACCACCGGATACGAAGAGGCCGCGGGCCAAGGGGTCGTTGCCGGCCTGAACGCAGCTCGTCGAATTCGGGATCAGGAGCCTGTCACTCTTGGTCGAGACGATGCCTACATGGGCGTCCTCGTGGACGACCTGGTTACAAAGGGTGTCGACGAACCGTACCGTCTTTTCACCTCCCGGTCCGAGTACCGGCTTCTTCTTCGCCAGGACAACGCTCTCCAGCGCCTCGGGCCATTGGCCGCGAGGCTGGGAATGCTGACGGAGGACGAGCTGGAGCTTATGAGCCGCCGCCGGGAGCTTCAAGCCGAATACATCCGGTCGGCTGAGCAGACATCTATCAGCCCCGAGACGGCTAACCCGGTTCTCAAGTCATTCGGCGAATCGCCAATTGAGGAATCAACGCGGGTGGTTGAGCTGGCCAAGCGTCCGAAAGTTTCCCTGGGGGCCCTTCTGATGGTTTCTGGTTCACTGCCTGACAGCGGCGGCCTGGTGGGGAATGACGTCCTGGTGAGCTCGGAAATCGAGATCAAGTACGCCGGATACCTCGTCCGGGAGAGAGAGGCTGCTCACCGGCTGGCCGAACTCGCAGCATTCAAGCTGCCATCCGATACGCCATATCTGGAGCTGGAAGCACTCAGTATCGAGGCAAGGCAGAAGCTCGACGCTGTTCGTCCATCTTCGCTCGCCATGGCTGGTCGGATCCCAGGCGTCTCGCCTAGCGACCTTCAAAACCTGGTATTTGAGGTGATCAAGCGTAGAAAGTCGGCTGCCTAGCTGTTTCACGTGAAACTCTCGCTTTACCAGCAAGCGTGCAATAACTATTATAACGCCGTTGCTGGCCATCGTCGGCGCGCGCCCTCCGAGCCCTGCAATTGCATAACATGATGTTCTGTAAGGAGTTACCGATTTGACTCGGGTCCTCACAATCGCGAACCAGAAAGGCGGCGTCGGTAAGACGACGACGGCCGTGAATTTGGCCGCCTCCTTGGCGACTGCGGAGCGTCGGACGTTGCTCATCGATGCCGACCCGCAGGGTAACGCTACGAGTGGCGTCGGGATCGATCGCAAATCCGTGAGCGCGTCACTGTATGACGCGTTGATGGAAGAGGTGCCGTTGGCGAAGGTGATCCGCACCGCGGTGAATTTTCCGACGCTGGACGTCGTGCCCGCGACGCAGGACCTGGTTGGCGCCGAGATAGAACTCGTCAATCGCAGTGGGCGCGAGCAGGTGATGCGCAACGCGCTTGCGCAGGTGCGCGACAAGTACGAGTTCGTCCTCATCGATTGCCCGCCGTCCCTCGGACTGCTCACGCTCAACATGCTGACCACGGCGGACGCCATCGTCATCCCTATCCAGTGCGAGTACTACGCGCTCGAAGGGCTTTCACAGCTGCTCAACACGGTGAAGCTGGTTCAGCAGAACTTCAATCCGGATCTCGCGATCGAAGGGGTACTGCTCACCATGTACGATCCCCGGTTGAACCTGTCCCGCCAGGTGGCGAGGGAAGCGCAGGAGTATTTCGGTCCCAAGATGTTCCGCAGCGCTATTCCGCGGAACGTGCGCCTGGCTGAAGCCCCGAGTTTCGGGCAGCCGATTCTCCTCTACGACGTGCAGTCCGTTGGCGCGAAGAGCTATCTCTCGCTCGCGCAGGAATTGATCCGCAGGGTGGAATCGCAGCGCTCCATGGAGCCGGCTCGGCAGGCGACCGTATGACGGATCCCCGCCGACGCCTGGGACGTGGTCTCGAAGCTCTCCTCGGCCCCTCGGTTGCCGAGGCGCGCGCGGACGGATCGCTCGCCATGATTTCGCTCGCGTCCATCCGGCCCAATCCGTACCAGCCGCGGCACGCCTTCGACGAAACCGCCCTGGAGGAGCTGAAGGAGTCGCTGAGGACCTCGGGACTGCTTCAGCCAGTTGTCGTACGCAATGCGCCGGAGGGCGGCTATGAGCTGATCGCCGGCGAGCGACGTTGGCGGGCCGCGGAGCGGCTTGGATGGAAGGAGATCGGCGCGGTTGTCCGCGACGCGGATGACAAGACGCTCCTGACGCTGGCGCTGGTGGAAAACCTTCAACGCGACGCCCTGTCACCCATCGACGAAGCCCGCGGTTACGAGCGGCTCGTGGCCGAGTTCCACGTGTCGCAGAACGAGCTGGGCGAAATGGTGGGACGGGATCGCTCGACGGTGGCGAATGCGCTCCGTCTTCTGAAGCTCCCCGCGGCGGTCCAGGAGCTGGTTCACTCGGGCAACCTGAGCACCGGCCACGCTCGTGCACTCCTGCAGGTAAAGGACGAGGAAAGCATGGCCGGGCTGGCGGCGCAGGCCGTGGAGCAGGGGTTGTCGGTCCGCGAGCTGGAAGCACTGGTGCGTGGAGACCGGGAGCCCCAGCGGCGGGCGCGGGCCGGTGGCAGCGGGACCGCCCGGCAGGTGGGTGCGGACGTGCGCCGGGTGGAGGACGCGCTGCGGCGCCGGCTGAAGACGGACGTGTTCGTCACGACCCGCGGCAAGGGCGGCCGTGTCACGATGAACTTCTATTCGAACGACGATCTGGCCCGCCTGCTGCACATCATTCTCGGCGAGCCGTTCGAAGGATGACGCGGCCCCCGCGTCACGTCGTCGTCATGATTCACCGCGATGGAGCGGTGGAGTCACTTACGTATCGCGTTCCGGTCTGGGCGATTCGCACCGCGACCGCGACCGGGATCATAGTCCTGTCGCTCCTGTTGATCGGGGTGGCGTTCTACGGGCCGATCGTCCGTGCAGCCGGCCGGGTACCGTTTCTCACCCGGGAGATCGGGCGACTCACCGCAGAGAATGAGCAGGTGCGCCAGCTGGCTGGGCGGCTGGTAGAGATGGAATCGCGCTATGCGCAGGTGCGAACCATGCTTGGAGGCGACATCGTGCGCGCCATCCCTGTGGGAGAGGTCCCTCCCAAGTCCCACCCGGTGCTCGCGTCCATCCCGGGCAGAAGGCAGTTTCCGACCGGACCGTCAGCGCCGCTGCGCTGGCCGCTGGACGAGCGCGGGGTCGTGACCCGGGGCCAGGTAACCGAGGGCAGCGGGGCCGAGCCTCACCCGGGCGTCGACATCGCGATCCCGATGGGAACGCCGATTCGTGCCGCAGGCGGCGGCACGATCTCGGACACCGGGCTTGATGCAGAGTACGGACTATTCGTGCTGATCTCTCACCCGGATGGATACCAGACGCGATACGGGCACGCATCCCGCATCCTCGTTTCCAACGGTGATGAAGTGAGCGTGGGCCAGGTCATCGCGCTGTCCGGCTCAACCGGACGCTCGACGGCTCCGCATTTGCATTTCGAGATTCGCCGAAACGGCAAATCCATAGATCCCCGAAGCGCTGGGTTGGAGGAGTCCTGAGATGGCGTCCATTTCCGCAGTTCGAGCCGAGACCAGTTTCCGCGACGCGCGAAACCCGAGCCGCGAAGCGTCGCTTTCGGTAATTGCCGCCGGCACAAAAATCACCGGTGAGGTGACCTCCGACGGGGTAGTGAAGGTCGAGGGCACGGTGGTCGGCAGCGTCAAGGCGGATCGACAGGTCCTGGTCGCGAAGGGTGGCGTCATCGAGGGTGACGTGTTCACCAGCGACGCCATTGTCGGCGGAGAGATCCACGGAGCCATACTCGCCGACGAACGGGTGGAGGTTCAGTCCACCTCCATCATCCAGGGGGACATCACTACTCTGCGAATCGTCATTCACGAAGGCGGAGAGGTGAACGGCCATGTCCGCATGGGGAATCCCCAGGCCCTCGAGCAAGCCAAGGCTGCCGTTGCCGCCCGTCAATCGGGTGAGAAATCGACAGTCCACGGCCAAGGCGTTTCCACACCGTCCGTTCACGAATCCTGAGACTATCAACATTCCATGTTAGTTGTTGTGGAAGCTATAAACTCCTGATTCGAAAGCAGTTACAGCAATTCGACGGTCAGGCTGTCGGTAATTACTAGCTTGTTAATGTCACTTTGCTGACGAGAAAATGACCCTTGCAGCTCTCTGAAATCGTCGATTATCTGGCAGGCTTCTTACACATAGCCAGTACTCCTGACGACCAGCGGGCGGTGAACGGCCTGCAGGTTGAAAACAACGGTGTTGTCACGCGCCTCGCGGTAGCGGTGGATGCGTGCCAGGCCACCATCAACATGGCTGCGGAGGCCGGCGCCGATCTCCTGATCGTCCATCACGGTCTCTTCTGGTCAGGACTCGAACCCATCGCCGGAATCCATGGACGGCGGATCCGTGCCCTCATCTCGCACAACCTCTCCCTGTACTCGGCACATCTCCCGCTGGATTGCCACCCGGAGGTGGGAAACAACCACGTCCTGGCTCGTAGGCTGGGCATCGCAGACCTGAAACCGTTCGGGGAGTTCGAGGGGATCAGGATCGGGGTGGCGGGCGACATCACCGTTACCCGGTCAGCGTTGCAGTCGCTGCTCGAATCGAAGCTTGGTGCGAAGGCCATGATGACCGGTGACGGTCCGGACAATGTCAGGCGGATCGCGGTGGTGACGGGCGCCGGCAGCTCCGCGCTGCGAGAAGCGTGCTCGGAGGGGATCGACACGCTGCTCACCGGTGAAGCACCACACCATGCGAGCCTGCTTGCCGAGGAGCTGGGGATCAACCTGGTGCTGGCGGGTCATTACGCGACCGAGACTGTGGGGGTCCAGGCGCTGGGTGCGCACCTGTCCGATCGTTTCAGGATTCCCTGGTCCTTCCTCGACCACCCGACAGGGCTCTAGGGTCAGGGCCGCAGCGGCACCACGAACCTGACGGTCATCGTCTCCGCGGTTTGCGGAGTAACGCTGAAGGCCGCACCCTCACCGAGCAGCTTCTGTACGCCCGCAAGCTCCGCTTCGTCGACGCGCAAGACATCCCGGTAAGTGATCTGCAGCGTGCGGCCGGCTATCACCCGGAAGGTGACGGGCCTGCCGGCGAGTCGGCGATGTGGATCCACGTTCTGGAATGATCCGTCCAGGCGTTTTCGCAGGACGTCGACCTGGTCCCGCGCGCTGGCGCCCGCGGCGAGCCGGGGCATCAGGCGGGCGCCTTTGCGTTGGCCTGCGCGATGGCCGCGTTGCGGCGCATTCGGCTGGGGCCGGGACGTTCGAGCGGCGTGTCGCCAAACCGGCGCTGAAACTCGTCGTCCGTCATCGTGGCCAGCTCTTCCAGGTCGATCATCGCGGCCGAGGGGTCGGCACCGGGGTCACGGTCCGCCAGGGTTGCCGCGAATGAATGGTTCCACGGACACACGTCCTGGCACACGTCGCACCCGAAGACATGGTTCTCCATCGCGGCCGCGAGACCGGTTTCGATTTCCCCTTTGTACTCGATGGTGAGGTACGAAATACACCGGCGGCTGTCGAGCACCCGCTCGGCGGCAAAGGCCTGGGTGGGGCATGCATCGATGCAGCGCCGGCAGCTCCCGCACCGGTCGTGCTCGAATGGCTGGTCAACGGCGAGATCCAGGCTGGTGAGAATGGCGCCCAGGAAGAAGAACGAGCCGTTTTGCGGGCTGATCAGCATCGTGTTCTTGCCGATCCATCCGAGGCCAGCCCTCTGTGCGAGCTCCCGTTCCGGGACGGGACCCGCGTCGACGTAGGTCCGGGCGATCGTGCCGGGGGGACCGAGCGAGATGATGAACTGCGCGAGCTGATCGAGCGGTTCAGCCAGGACGCGGTGGTAGTCGGCGCCGCGGGCGTACTTCGCCACCAGGCCGCTTCCGCGTGAGGGGGCCGGGTCGGGCTGGTAGTAGTCCCGGGTGACGAGTACGGCTCTCGTGGCGCCCGGCAGGATGCGCGCGGGCTCACGCCGCTTCGCAGCCTGGCGGTTCAGATATGTCATCGTCCCGCCCATACCGTTGCGAAGCCAGCGGGTCAGGGCATCGGCGTGCTGATTAGGGGCGAGATCCGTGATCCCGGCCGAGCCGAAGCCGAGCTCGAGGGCCCGGTCTTTCACGCTCGCCGACCATTCCTGCGGATTCATAGCTTCAGGAATTTACGGCGCCATCTCGCGAACCGGGTGATATCGTCGATGGGCGGGACCGCGTTTTCGTCACCGTAGGCCGTGTAGATTCGCCACTGGAGGTATGAGCGTGGCGGAAGAGGAAGGAACGGGGGCCGTCGGTACCAGTCGCGCGCGCGAAATGCCCAGGCGAGTGACAGGAGATCCACCGCCAGCCGGGGATTGACGATCGCCCGCGCGGTAAGGGCAACCAGGAGTCCGGCCCAGCCACGCGAATCCGCGGAGGAGTTTCCATGAACGTCCTGATTCAAGCCGTCTCGCTCCTTGGTGCGGTGCTGGTCCTCGCCGGCTTCATCGCGCTCCAGCGAGAGCGGTGGTCCAGCCAGTCGGCGCGGTATCTGTGGTGCAATTTCGCGGGCTCACTGCTTCTCACCGCCGTTGCCGCGTGGGACCGCCGGGCCGGCTTCGTGCTGCTCGAAGGAGTGTGGGCCGCCGTCAGCCTGTGGTCCATTGCCCGCCGGCCGGCGGGTATATTGCGAGACCCATGACAGCCGCACACATGGTACAGGCGCATTCCCTTTCGCGCTACCGCAGTGAGTTCCCGATCTTCCAGCGGCAGATCTATCTCAATTCCTGTTCGCTGGGCGCACTCTCACGCCGGTCGCGCGCAAAGGTCAACGAGCTGCTCGACCTCTGGGAACAGCGGGGCGCGTCGGCCTGGTACGACGTGTGGTGGCAGGCGCTGTCGGACCTGCGGGCAGGCTATGGCAGCGTCATCGGGGCAAACGCGTCCGAGATCGCGCTGCACGCCTCTGTTTCCACCGCGACCGCCGTTCTCTCGAGCGCGCTGGATTACACCCGGCGGCCCAGGATCGTTACCACCTCGCTCGATTTTCCCACCATCGCCTACCAGTGGCTGGCCAAGCGTCCTCATGGGGTGGAAGTCGTCATCGTGGAGAGTCCCGACGGGGTGTCGGTTCCGCCGGAGCTGATCGCGCGGACGATTGATGACCGGACGGCCCTGGTCGCCACCTCGCACGTGTACTTCACCAGCGGCGCGATCCAGGATGTCGCAGCCATAGCCGAGGCGGCGCACGCCAAGGGCGCGCTCTGCTTCATTGACGCCTACCAGGGCGTGGGCCAGGTGCCGCTTGATGCGCGGGCTGCCGGAATCGATTTTCTCACCGCGGGCGGTCTCAAGTGGCTGCTGGGCGGCACGGGAATCGTTTTCCTTTACGTGCGTGATGGCCTGTCCGCCACGCTCACCCCTTCCACCACGGGCTGGTTCGCGCACGAGCACCAGTTTGCGTTCGACCCACGCTCGATAGAGTGGCACGAGGATGCGCGCCGCTTCGAGCAGGGGACCCCCTCGCTGGCCGCGGTTTACGCCCAGCTCGGCGGGCTCGAGATCATCCGGGAAATCGGCGTGCCGGCCATCCGGCGGGTGGTGAGCGAGCTGACCGAAGACCTGATCGACCGGGCGAAGGCGGCGGGGTTCGCGCCGCGGATGGCGGCAGAGGTCACGCTGCGATCGGCAATCGTGATGTTGCCGTTCGGGGATCCGGCTGCCGGCGTCCGGCGGCTGGCGAAGGCGGGGATCATCGCTGATGCGCGCCCCGGCCACGTCCGACTTTCTCCTTTCTTCTATAACACCGTGGAGGACAATGCAGCGGCGATCCAAGCCCTCACGGATTGAGCCGACCAAGTCGGGGGCCGACAATGGCCGTACCGAGGACGAGCGGCTCTTTCAGCCTGTCCAGGAGCCCGGGGAGTTCACGCACTCCGATCCCTGGAAGGTGCTTCGCATCACCGGTGAGTTCGTGCAGGGGTTCGACGACATGTCCGACATCGCGTCGGCCGTGGCGATCTTCGGCTCCGCGCGGACACCGCGTGACCACCCGTACTACGCGCTGGCCGCCAAGACCGCGCGACTCCTTGGGCGGAAGAAATTTGCCATCATCACGGGCGGCGGCCCCGGCATCATGGAGGCGGCCAACAAGGGCGCGCGGGAGGCGCCGACGATATCCATCGGCCTGAACATCGAGCTCCCACACGAGCAGTCGTCCAACCCGTACGTCGACCGGGCCATCAACTTCCGGTACTTCTTCGTCCGCAAGACGATGTTCGTGAAATACGCGCACGCTTTCGTGGTCTTTCCCGGCGGCTTCGGCAGCATGGACGAGCTGTTCGAGGCGCTGACGCTGATCCAGACGGGGAAGATCAAGAACTTCCCGGTGGTGCTGATGGGACGATCGTACTGGGCGGGCCTGCTGGACTGGCTCAACCAGGTGGTAGCGCAGCATGGGAACATCGCGCGTGACGACGTGAAGCTCATGCACGTCACGGACGATCCGGACGAAGCCGTCCGCGTGATTGTAGAAGCGCGGCGGAAGATGCTGGCCGAGGGGATGAAGTAGCGCCGGCTAGCCCAGCGACGGCCGGGCAGCGAAATGCTCCCGCAAACGGACGCGAAAAGCGGCGCCTCGGCTGACCGCGTCCCGGTAGGACGCGAGCTCCGCCGCCTTTCTCGACGCATCCCATCCGAGCTCCGCGGCCACGAGATCCACGATGGCCGCCGCCTCGGCGGCGGCATGGCCCGTCACTTCGTAGAACAGGTGTGTGCGCCGGATCAGGAGATCGCCGAGCGTGAGCGCCATTTCGCGGCGCAGCGCGTGGATGAATTCGGCCCGGATCGCCGGGTAGCCGGGAACCACGGGCGTCGCGAGCGCAGGTTCCGTGCGCGCGAGCCGCGCAATGGCCGGTGCTTCGCTGCCGTAGAGGTCCGTGAGCCGCCGGGCGAGCTCGGGCGCTATTCCCTCGCGGGCCAGGTCGTCGGTGATGATCGTGGGATCGGCCACCTCGCCTCCGGGAAGGGGTTCGAGCGCGGTGCGACACGGTGACGGGGCGGGGCGGCCGTCCAGCTCCCGGAGGCGGCGCGCCACCAGGTCCACGGTCTGCTCGGCGATCGCGCGGTAGGTCGTGAGTTTCCCGCCGAGGACCGAGACCAGGCCGGTGGGGCCGGACTCGATGTAGTGCTCGCGCGAGACCGCGCCGGGGTTGGCCGCGCCGCTGTTGACCAGCGGCCGGAGTCCCGACCAGGCGGATACGACATCCTCGGGTTGCAGGCGCGCGTGGGGGAAGAAGGCGTTGGCGGAACGGAGCAGGTAGACCACGTCGCGCGCATCCGGTGCCACCGTATCGGGGTCGCCATTCCAGTCGGTGTCGGTGGTGCCGATGTAGGCCAGGTCGCCCCAGGGGACGATGAACATCACGCGCCCGTCGATGGGTGACGTGACCGTCAACGCCTCGCGGTTGCCGATCCGTTCGCGCGGGACGACGACGTGGGTGCCCTTGGTGCGGCGGAGCGCAGGATTGGCGCCCGTGCCGGCGCGCACCGTGTCGGACCAGGGACCCGTGGCGTTCACCACGACCCGTGCGCGGACCTGGAACTCCTGGCCGGTGGTGAGGTCGGTAGCGCGGCCGCCACGCACGTGGTTGTCCGCCAGCTCGAGCTGGTCCAGGCGGACATAGTTCGCGGCGAGGGCGCCATGCGCATGTGCCGAGCGTACGTTTGCGAGCGTCAGGCGCACGTCATCACACTGCGCATCGTAGTAGCGTGCGCCGCCGCGCAAGCCACGCTCGCGCAGGCCAGGCTCCGCACGTAGAAGTGCGTGCTTGCCCAGCATCCGGTGGGCTTTCACATTCCGGAAGAGGGCGAGGGCATCGTAGAGCCAGAGGCCCGCGGCGAGTTTCCAGCGCGGCACACGCCCGCCGGCGTAGACCGGGAAGAGAAACGAACGGGGCCGCACGAGGTGGGGGGCGATCTTCAGGAGCACCCGGCGCTCGCGCGATGCTTCGAACACGAGCTTGAAGTCGTACAGCTCGAGATAGCGCAGGCCGCCGTGAATCAGGCGTGAGGAACGGCTGCTGGTGCCAGAGCCGAAATCACCCTTGTCGATGAGCGCGGTGCTGATCCCGCGCATGGCGGCATCGCGGGCAATGCCGGCGCCGGTTGCTCCGGCGCCGATCACCAGGAGATCCACCGGCTCCCGCGCCATCTCGGCGATATGGCGGGCCCGGGTGACGTGCGAGAAGGGGGCGTCCATCGTTGCTGTTTTCACCACCGACCGTTGAACGGCCGAGCAGCTGGTTTTCCTGGCATGCGGCCCTGGTTCGCCAAGGCGACCGCGTGCTCGATATCGCGTGCGGCGGCGGCCGCCATGCAATCGCGGCCGCGGAGCTCGGCGCGAGCGTCACGGGCATCGACAGCGACTCCGCGCGGCTGCGCAACGCGCGCAAGGCCGCGCAGCATCGCCGGCTGTCCATCGAGTGGATCGAGGCCGACCTGGAGCACGTTTCCATCCCCGAATGTGCGTTCGACCTGGTGATGGTCTTCAACTACCTGGATCGCCGCCGCATGCGTGATTTTGCGGCGGCGGTGCGGCCTGGTGGTCACCTGCTCTACGAGACGTTCCTCGACGGCCAGCGCCAGCTGGGCTGGGGACCAACGTCGGAGAATCACCTGCTGCGCCCCGGCGAGCTGCCGGCCATGCTCGCCCCGCTCGAAGTGGTGGTCTACCGGGAAGCGCTCGATTTCTTCGACGGTCGCCCCATGGCGGCCGCCAGCGTGCTGGCCGAACGGCTGCGCCAATGATGCGAGCGCGGGGCAATCAGCCACAAGAGGACATGATTGGATAAGCGCCGGGTCGCGGTGGTGGCGGGGTGCCGCACCCCGTTCTGCCGGGCCGGGACCGTCCTGCGCGACACCCGTGCGGTTGACCTGGTCCGCCTGGCCACCCGCGAGCTGGTGCATCGCACGAATCTCGACGGCCAGCTGGTCGACGAGGTCATCATGGGCCAGGTTGTCCCGTCCGCGCTGATTCCCAACATCGCCCGCGAAGCCAGCCTGCTGCCCCAGTTTCCCCGGGAGATTCCCGCCTACTCGCTGAACCGCGCCTGCGCATCCGCCACGCAGGCGATCGCGGCGGGACACGACCAGATCGCCCTGGGCCACGCCGACGTCATCATCGCCGGGGGCGCCGAGGTGCTGTCGGACATCCCGATCCTCGCGTCCCGCCGCCTGTCGCGCGTGCTCGTCGAGGCGAGCAAGGGAAAGAGCATCGCGGCGAAGCTCGGCGCCTTTGCCAAGGTGCGGCCGCGGGACCTGGCGCCGGTGGCGCCGGCGATTTCCGAGCCCTCAACCGGCGAGTCGATGGGGCAGTCGGCCGAGAAGATGGCGAAGGAGAATCACATCTCTCGCGACGCGCAGGACCGCTGGGCGCTGCGAAGCCACCAGCTGGCCGCGGCGGGCACCGCCGATGGCCGCCTCACGGCCGAGATCGTTCCGTACTTCCCGGAGAAGCCGGGTGAGCCGCCGCTGGCGCAGGACAACGGGATCCGGAATGACACCACGATCGAGCAGATGGCCAAGCTCGGGCCGGTGTTCGACCGGAAGTACGGCAGCGTCACAGCAGCCAACGCCTCTCCGCTCACGGACGGCGCGTCCGCCGTGCTGCTGATGAGTGAATCCGCCGCTGCGGCAAACGGATACCAGCCGCTGGCGTTCATTCGTTCGTACGCAGTTGCCGCGGTGGACCCGGGGTGGCAGCTCCTGCAAGGCCCGGTGCGGGCTGTGCCGGTGGCGCTCGAGCGCGCCGGCATTGCGTGGAGCGATCTCGGTCTTATCGAAATCCACGAGGCTTTCGCCGCGCAGGTCCTGTCCAATCTCCAGGGCTTCGAGCAGCTCGGCTGGAAGATCGATCACGACATCATCAACGTGATGGGCGGATCCATTGCGATCGGGCACCCGTTCGGCGCGACCGGCGGGCGCCTCGTGACGACGCTCGCCAACGAGATGGTCCGCCGGAACATCCAGTTCGGCCTGGTGTCGGTCTGCGCGCAGGGCGGCATGGCATTCGCGATGGTGCTGGAACGGCAATGACGGCGTTCACCACCACGATCAGCGACGGCATCGCCCGCGTCGGCCTCAATCTCCCCGGCGAGCCCATCAACAAGATCACCCGCGCGGTGCGCGAGGAGCTGGACGCGCTGATGACGGAGCTGCTGGGCAACACCGGCGTGCGCGCGGTGCTGCTCATCTCCGACAAGCCCGACACCTTCATCGCGGGCGCCGATATCGAGGAATTCGTCGCGCTGAAGAACCGCGAGGAAGCGGAGCGCCTGGTCCGCGCCGGGCAGGCGCTGATCAACCGGCTCGAGCTCCTGGGCAAACCAGTGGTCGCGGCGATTCACGGCGCATGCCTTGGCGGCGGGCTCGAGACGACGCTCGCCTGCACCTATCGCATCGCCACCGATCACGCGAAGACCAGCCTGGGACTTCCCGAGGTCCAGCTCGGCATCATCCCGGCAGCCGGTGGTTGCCAGCGCCTTCCGCGACTGATCGGTCTCCGGGCCGCTCTCGACATCATCCTGGCCGGCAAGACCCTGCCGGCGTCCCGCGCGTACCGGGCCGGCATGGTGGACGAGCTGGTGCACCCGGCGATCCTCGAGACCGTGGCGCTCGGCGCCGCGAGGCGCCTGGCGGACGGCTGGCGACCGCAGCGAAAGGGTCGTGGCTTGATGGGATCCCTGCTCGAGGGAACGCCGCTTGGGCGCAACCTCGTGTTCAGCCAGGCGCGAAAACAGGTTCTCAGCCGCACGGGCGGCCACTATCCCGCGCCGCTCGCGGCGATCGACGCGGTTGAGCACGGCATGCGGTACGGCCTCGCCGAGGGGCTCGAACGCGAGGCACGCGCGTTCGCCGAGCTGGCTACCGGTGAAGTCTCCCGCAACCTCGTGCAGATTTTCTTCGCGACTAATGCGCTCAAGAAGGATCCGGGCGTGGAAGGTGGAGCTCCCGAACCCCGGGCCGTGGAGCGGATGGCGGTCGTGGGCGCGGGATTCATGGGTGCAGCGATAGGGGTGGTGGCGGTTACCCAGGCGCAATCGGACGTTCGCATGAAGGACACCGACCTCGCGCGCGTGGCGCGCGGTCTCGAGGCGGGGCGGAAGTCGATTCGCGAGCGGCTCACGCGGAAGCGCATCACCCGGTTCGAGCACGAGCGACTGCAGGCGCTGCTTTCCGGTGGCGTCGACTGGGCCGCTTTTGGCCGGTCTGACCTCGTGATCGAAGCGGTGTTCGAGGACCTGGGCGTGAAGCACAAGGTCTTCCGCGAGATCGAGACGCACGTCGGCGACCGGTGCATTCTCGCGTCCAACACCAGCACCATCCCCATCGCGCAGATCGCGCAGGCCGTGAAGCACCCGGAGCGTGTGATCGGCATGCATTTCTTCTCGCCGGTCGAGAAGATGCCGCTCCTGGAAGTCATCGTGCACGACGGCACCGCGGCCGAGGTGACCGTGTCCGCGGTGGCGTACGGCCGGAAGATGGGCAAGACTGTCGTGGTGGTGCGGGACCGGCCGGGCTTCTGGGTGAACCGCCTGCTCGCGCCGTATCTCAACGAAGCGGGCCGCCTCCTGGTGGAGGGCGCGAGCGTCGAGGCGATAGACCGGGTAACGGTTGCGTTCGGGTTTCCGGTTGGACCGGTGACCCTGATGGATGAAGTCGGCCTCGATGTACTCCATCACGCCGCGGGAGTGATGCTCCAGGCGTTTGGCGAACGGCTCGCGCCGCTTCCCGGGATCCAGCGGATGGTCGAGCAGGGACGCCTGGGACGGAAAAGCGGGAAGGGGTTTTTCCTTTACGCCGACGGCAAGAAGCAGGGTGGGGACTCCGCGGCGCTCCGGGTCATCGGGGCGAGCGGCGGTCGCCAGTTCACCGAAGAGGAAATCGAGCAGCGGCTGGTCTACCCTCTCCTCAACGAAGCGGCGATGGCATTGGAGGAGGGGGTCGTGCGCTCCGCGCGCGACGGCGACATCGCGGCCGTGTTCGGGTTTGGCTTTCCGCCGTTCCGGGGTGGGCCCCTGCGGTACATCGACCGGTTCGGCGCAAAGAATTTGGTGGAGGGACTGCGCCGCCTGGAGGAAAAGCACGGAAACCGATTTTCCCCGACCGAATCGCTCATGCGCATGGCTGCCGCTGGCACCACCTACTACCCTCCCGCATGATCGCTGACGACACGCTGGGCGGATACTTCAAGGTTCACACGCGTCCCCCGGCGTTCGAAGGTTCCGACGGACAAGCTTATTCAGTCGCGCTGTATGTGGATGACGAGCCGGATGCGCACAACCAGCTCGGCGGGGCGCTGTTGTTCGTCCGGTGGTCGCCGAAGGGAGAAGAGCCTGCCGGTCACCTCGAGACTCCATACCTCGTCCACGCAGAGACAGCAGCGGAAGTCGAGGACGGACTTCGCGCGCTTCCACTGCTCCAGGTGAAGGATCTCCTGGACCAGGCCGTCGCGCGGGCACGGGAAATCCCCTCATGGTGACGGTGGGTGACGGCGTCGTGCTTGCCATCGTGGGCGGGCGCTATCGCGTCTACCAGGACGGGACGGTCATCGAAGCCAGCATTCGGGGCCGGATGAAGCAGGAAAAGGGTGTGAAGGTCTTGGTAGGCGACCGTGTCGTCCTGCACCGACATCCGGATGACAGCGCCACCATAGAGGAAGTGAAGCCGCGACGCTCCCTGTTGCGGCGGCGGGCGCCGGGGAAAAGCACGGGCGTCCGGCCGGTCGCGGCCAACGTGGACCAGGTGATCGTGGTGGGCGCAGCCCGGCAGCCTGACTGGGATCCGCACATGATCGACCGGTTCATTGCCGTCGCCGAAGCAAGCGAGCTGGCGGCGGTCGTCGTGATGAACAAGATCGATCTCGAGACCGCCGCCGCCAGCGAGCTCGACGTGTACCGCGACGCGGGCTATGCGGTCCTGGCCACGAGCGTGCGGGCCCGGACCGGCATCGACGAGCTCCGCTCGCTCCTCGCGGACAAGACGTCGCTGTTCACCGGGTCGAGCGGCGTCGGAAAATCCACCCTGTTGAATTTTCTCCATCCGGGGCTCAACCTGCGCACGGGCGCGGTCAGCGCGCGGGGCGGTATGGGCCGGCACACGACGGTCGGGGCGGAAATGCACCCGCTGGATGGTGGCTTCGTGGTGGACACACCGGGTCTTCGAGACATCGGGCTGTGGGGGTTGTCACCGGCCGAAGTGGCGGCCGCGTTTCCCGAGCTGGAGCGGTTCCGCGGCGAGTGTCATTTCGACAACTGCCGCCATCTCATCGAGCCGGGCTGCGCCGTGGTCGAGGCGGTTACCCGTAAAGAGTTGAGCGCACAGCGGTTGAGCTCATACCGGCGCCTCCTGGAAGAAGCGGGGACCGCCGCCCGTCACTGGGAGTAACGCGTGTAGTGCTTGACCGGGCGTTACCTACCCCCGCAACTTCAATTTCCCTGCCCCCCGGAGTCGCCGTGCGTCTTGCCTTGTCAGCCTGTCGTTCGCTGTCACCCGTGGTAGCGCTTGCCGCGTTCGCCGGATTCTTCACGCCGTCGGAATTGGCCGGACAGGTCGCCGATGTGCAGCAGCGCATCGACGCCGTGGAGAACGGCCTGGTTCCGATCATCGGGGTCATCGGCCGGGATGAGCAGATGACGCTCACCGAGCGCATGGCCTATTACGGCGTGCCTGGTGTGAGTATCGCCGTCATCAACAATTACCAGGTGGAATGGGCCAAGGGCTACGGCGTCCTCGAGGCAGACCGCAAGACGCGGGTCGACGCCAACACCATGTTCGAGGGCGCGTCCGTCAGCAAGCCGGTCAGCGCGCTTGCGGCACTCGCGATGGTGCATAAGGGCCAGCTGGACCTGGACCGCGACGTCAACGACATCCTCACGTCGTGGAAGGTCCCGAAGAGCGACTCGATAGCGGACTTCCTCGTGACACTGCGAGGACTCCTGAGCCACACCTCGGGCCTCACGCCCACCGGGTACAACGGCTACGAGCCGGGCGCCAAGGTGCCGACCCTGATGCAGGTGCTGAACGGTGAACGTCCCGCCAACACTTCGGCTATCTCGGTGGACGAGCTGCACGGGCAGGGATTTCACTATTCCGGCGGCGGCTATACGATCCTCCAGCAAATGCTCCTCGACGTGACGCACCAGAAGTTCGAGGATCTCATGCAGAAGACAGTGCTGACGCCGCTGGGCATGGCCCACAGCACGTACGATCAGCCCCTCCCGAAGAAACTGCGGAAGTTTGCATCGAGCGGGCACCGCAGCAGCGGCCGACCGGTCCAGGGGAAGTACCACACGTATCCCGAGCTGGCGGCTGCCGGTCTCTGGACCACGCCTACCGACCTGGCGCGTTTCGCCATCGAGATCCAGCTGTCAGCGGCCGGTCGCTCGAACAAGATCCTTCCGCAAACCGTCGTAGCCGACATGCTCACTGCCCAGCGGGGCGGACCGGTGGGGCTGGGTCTCTTCCTCCGCGGGAGCGGCGGATCGATCCGGTTCGGACATTCCGGCGCCAACGAGGGATTCCGATCCGAGTTCGTGGCCTTCGTGCATCGGGGCCAGGGTGCGGTGGTCATGACGAACTCGGACACCGGCGGCGGCCTGCTGAGCGAGGTCATCAACGCCATCGCTGCGATCTACGGCTGGCCGGACTACGCCAGCGATCCCAAGCCGCTGGCCCAGATGGATCCGAAGATCTACGACCGCTATGTGGGCGTGT
>CAMDCH010000016.1:0-20397 GCA_945889655.1 bacterium HR33 | reverse complement strand
CGGTCGACTTTAAGGCAGTGACGCCGGCGGATGCGAAGGCGGCGGTCGAGAAACTCCTCGCCACGCAGGCGGGCGACGATTGATGACGGCAGTCGCGTCGCGGTCGATGCTGGAGGAGACCCCGGTCGCCGGTGCGGACGGGACCCGGTATCTGCCGCACGTGGTGGCGTGGAATCTCACCAAGCGCTGTAACCTGGAATGCGCGCACTGCTACATCTCGGCCGGGCCTTCCGAAACGGCCGACCACGAGCTGACGACGGCCGAGTGCCTGCGGATCGCGGACGAAATCCTCGCCATCAATCCCGCCCCCCTGTTCATCCTTTCGGGCGGCGAGCCACTCCTCCGGAATGATCTCGAAGACATCGCGCGGTTCGCGTCGAGTCGCGGCGCCACGGTCGTCGTCGGCACCAACGGCACGCTCCTGACCGACGAGCGGATCGCCAGTCTCAAGGCGGCCGGCGTCACCGGTTTCGCGATCAGCGTCGATTCGCTGGATCACAAGCACCACGACAATTTCCGCCACGGGAAAGGCGCCCTCGAGGCGACCACCGAGGCGATCGGCCGGCTGCGCCTTCACCGGATCGACTTCATCGTCCAGACGACCATCACCAAGGGCAACCGGGGCGAGCTCCCCCGGCTGGTCGCCTGGGCCGCCGAACAGGGTGCGGTGTCGTTCAACGCGTACTTCCTGGTACCGACCGGGCGCGGCGCGCGGCTTTCCGACCTCACCGCGGCCGAATACGAGTCCGTGCTGGCGGAGCTCGTCGTCGAGCACCAGCGCTATCTCGGCCGGATGCTGGTCCGCTCCAAGTGTGCCCCGCATTTCATGCGGCACGTGCACCAGGCGGCGCCGGAATCGCCAATTCTCAACTATGAGACTCGCTGTCCCTGCGGGACGCAGTACTGCCGGATCACTCCTGAGGGGAAGCTGACCCCCTGCCCGTACCTTCCCGAGGCCGCGGGCGACCTGCGCGAGACGCCGTTCGCCTCCGTCTGGGGTGACTCGGAGCTGTTCCGGCGGATCCGCGGCGGCAAGCTGAGCGGAAAATGCGGGAGCTGCGAGTACCGCGAGATGTGCGGCGGGTGCCGCGCACGGGCGTTCGCAGTCGAGGGCGATGTGCTGGCGTCCGATCCGTCCTGCTCGTACGAGCCGGCGGGCACGGTCCCGGTGATCCGGGGCGCCCGCGCCGTTACCTATGGTGCGGTCGCGGCTCCGCGCACACTCAAGTGGTCCGCGGATGCGGAGGCGAGAATCGCCCGTATCCCGTCGTTCGTTCGTGGTGTGGTCATGGGTCGGATCGAGGATTACGCCCGGCGTCAGGGCGCGACGGAAGTAACCCTCGAGCTGATGCGGGAAGTTCGCCGCGCCATGCCGGTCGATTTTTCCAAACGCGCGCCCTTCTTCCTGAGCGATGACTAACGCTCTCATGCTGGTCCAGCAGGCGGCCGACACCACGGCCGCGTACGGCACATTCCCGATCATCGGTGCCCGGAACGCGGTCTGGATCGCGGCCCAGGTGCACCTGATGTTCGCCGCGTTCGTGCTCGGCGTGCCGATGTTCGCCGTGATCACCGAGCTCATCGGGATCGTCTCCAAGGACTACAAGTACGACAAGCTGTCCAAGGAGTTCGCCCGCCTGCTCGTCTTCGCCTACAGCGCCACCGCGCTCTGGGGCGGCGTGCTCCTGTTCTTCCTGACGACGCTCTACCCGAAGTTCTGGGGCCACCTCGCGCGGGTGTTCGGCCCGTCGATGTGGGCCTACATCTTCATCTTCTTCTTCGAGTCCGCGACCCTCTACCTCTACTATTACGGTTGGGATCGCTGGAGCAAGGGACGGTCGAAGTGGATCCACTGGGGTCTCGGCGTGCTGCTCAACGTCTGGGGCACGGTGGTGATGTTCATCGCGAACGGCTGGCTGACGTACATGATGTCACCGCCCGCGGGACTGACCGCGGAGACGCTGCCGGAATCCGTCGGCCTGGCGAACGCGATGATGAACATGACGTGGATGCCGATCAACATTCACCGCCTCATCGGCAACGCGGTGTTCGGTGGCGCGGTCGTGGCAGCGTATGCGGGATACCGGTTCCTCTCGGCCGAAACCGACGAGGAACGGGCGCACTACGACTGGATGGGCTACATCGGCAATTTCATTGCCATCTCCACGTTCATCGTGCTGCCGTTCGCCGGCTACTGGCTGGGCCGCGAGATCTATGAGTACAACCAGTCGATGGGCATCACGATGATGGGCGGCTTCATGAGCTGGCTCTGGATCGTGCAGGCGGTGCTCATCGGCGTGCTGTTCCTCGCCGCGAACTACTATCTCTGGGTCGGCATGGGCCGCATCCCGGGCGCCGAACGGTTCGTTCCGTACACCAAGTGGATGCTGTTGCTGCTCGTGCTCTGCTGGATCGCGTGGGCCACCCCCCACACGATGATCGCGAGCCGCGAAGAGCAGGCGGCGATGGGCGGGTCTCACCACCCGTTCCTGAACGTGCTCGGCGTGATGAGCGCGAAGAACACCGCCGTGAACATCATGATCCTCACGACCTTCCTGTCGTTCCTGATGTACCGTCGCGCCAATATCCGGCCCGTCGTCCAGTGGGCGAAGACGGGCACGATGGTCCAGGGGGCGATGTTCCTCGTGGCCGCGGCGGTCGTGATCTTCTACGGCGTCTACGGCTACTTCGTCGAGGCGATCGTCCGCATCGGCTTCAGCGTATACCAGGTCGGCGCGGTCATCGTGTGCATCGTGGGCGTCACGGTCATCGACATCTTCATGGCCCGCGGGGCCGAGTCGCGCGGAGCCATTCGCTGGGGCCAGATGCCGGAACGGTCGCAGTACGCACTGTTCGTTCTGGCCATCACGTTCACCTGGCTCATGGGCCTGATGGGCTTTGCCCGCAGCGGCATCCGCCAGCACTGGCACGTGTTCGAGGTCATCCGGGACAACAGCCCGTATGCCGCGACACCCGCGCTGGGCTATGCCGCCAACATGGTGACCATTTGCGTCGTGATCTTCCTGAGCCTGGTCTCGTTCATCTTCTGGCTGGGTGGGCTGGCCGAAAAGGCGGCCCACAAGCCGTCGCCGGCGGGAGACTGACATGTTCATCAAGAACCTGAAGGTCCTCATGGTGGCGGTCGTTGTGCTGGGGTTCTACACGATGATCGGCCACATCATTCCGCAGCTTCCGTCGGAAGTGCCGGCCGTGCTTGACTGGATCAGCATGAACTCCGACCAGAGGGTCGCGGCGGGTGAAGAGCTCTACAACGGCGCGGGCGGCTGTACGGCTTGCCACGGACTGGGCACCCGGGCACCCAACCTGCTGGCCGACGAAAAAGGCACCGGCCTCATCGGCGCCCGCTGTGGTAAGCGGGAGCCCGGCACGGATTGCAAGGCCTATCTCCACGAGGCGCTGACCGCGCCCACCAAGTTCGTCGTCAAGGGCTACGGCCCGATCATGCCGGACATGCGCCGCACACTGGATAATGGCCAGATCTGGGGACTAATCGCGTTCCTCGAGTCGCAGGGCGGTGAAGTCACGGTGACTCCCGACGACATAAGGGCCAGCGCCGCCGCCGCTCCCGCCGCGGCACCGGCAGCGTCGATCGATCCGAAAGCGATTATTACCGAAAACTGCGCCACCTGCCACGCGCTGAACGGCGAAGGCGGTGAGATTGGGCCCAAGTTCAACGGCATGGCCGCCCTCGGGAAGGACCATATCCGCGAGTCCATCCTCAACCCCAACGCCTCCCTGGCGAAGGGGTTCGAGAATTTCGCGAACATGATGCCGCCGAACTTCGGTGAGCAGCTGTCCAAAGAGCAGATCGAAGCACTCGTCAACTTCCTCGCGAGCCTGAAATGAGCGCCAACCGCAAGGGCTTACCGTTCTGGCCTCGGCACCCGTTCTGGCAGGCCGTGGCCCTGACCGTCGTGGCGTACCTCGCGTTCGACTGGGGCATCCCGGCGTTGGCTTACCTGGGAGTTCCCAGCGCGCCGATGCCCAACAGCGTGGTGATCGAGTTCATGTTCATCGCGCTGATCGGCATCCTGATCTACGTCAGCGAGAACGACACGCGGTGGGAAGAGTTCAAGCAGCCGATCCACTCGACGATGGTGGACGACAACAAGAAGATGATCCGGACCAGCCTCCTCGTGATCATCCCGCTGCTGGTTGGATGGCTAGCGTTTCCCAGCAACAAGGTGTCGGCACCGCCGCTGAGCCGCTCGATTCACCCCGCGCCCCCGGCGTCGATCACGTTCAAGGGCAAGACCATGCAGCTGGCGGGGCTCGAGAACCCGCTACGCAAGGAAGGCAACCTTGCGGACCACGTGAAGGAAGGCCGCAGGGTTTACTACCAGAACTGCCTGCCCTGCCATGGCGACCGGCTGGACGGGCTGGGCCACTACGGTCATGGGTTCAATCCCGGGCCGCTCGCGCTCGACGACCCCGGCAACCTCCCGCAGTTGACCGAGAGCTTCGTCTTCTGGCGCATCGCCAAGGGCGGGCCTGGTCTCCCGGTCGAGGGCAAGGGTTTCAGCTCCGCGATGCCGGTGTGGGAAAACTTCCTGACCGAAAACGAGATCTGGGCCGTGATCATTTTTCTCTACGATCAGACGGGCTTGCAGCCGCGCCGCTGGGAAGCGGAAGGCGCGGCGGAGGGGGGCCACTAATGCGCGCATCTATCGCTACGCTGGCCCTGGTGGGCTCCGTGGTTTTCGGAGCCGAAACCCTGTCGGCGCAGGATGCCAACCGGGGCAAGGCCGTTTATGAGAAGTGGTGCCTGGAGTGCCACGGCGAGACGGGCGAGGGTAACGGCCAGGGCGCCAAGTTCATGCTGCCGCCCCCCCGGAATTTCGTGCAGGCCCAGTACCAGATCCGCTCGACCGCCAGCGGCGAGCTGCCCACCGATGCCGACATTCTCCGGATCGTGGACGAGGGCATGCCCAATACGGCCATGCCCGAATGGAAATCCAAGCTCACCAGCACCGAGCGGCAGGACGTCGTGGCGTACGTCAAGAAGTTCTCGAGCTTCTTCGAGGGCGCGGCGCCCACCGCGCTCAGTTTCGGCAGCGCGCCATCATCGAACATCGAGGAAGGCCGGAAGACGTTCGAGAAGCTCGAGTGCTTCAAGTGCCATGGCGTGGCGGGGCGGGGAGATGGCAAGTCGTCGCCGACGCTCAAGGACGACAACAACGCGCCGATCCGCGCGGCCGATCTGACCGAGAACTGGAATTTCAACGGCGGCGGCACGGTGGAAGACATCTACCACCGGCTTCGCACCGGCCTCGACGGGACCCCGATGCCGTCCTTCGCTGAAGTCATCGACTCCAAGATCATTACCGACGAGCAGCTCTGGAACGTCGCCCAGTACGTGCGGAGTCTGTCGCCCGAAGAGGCGCCGAAGGTCCAGGAAGTCTTCCGCGCCGCGATCGCAAAGGGTCCGCTGCCCGCGAGCGCGTCGGACACTTCCTGGAACGCCGTCTCGGCTACCTTTGTCCCGCTCGTGGGGCAGATCATCGAGAAGCCCCGCTGGTTCATGCCCAGCGTCGATGGCGTGTGGGTTCGCGCGATGCACAACGACACCACGCTTGCCCTCCAGATCTCCTGGACGGACCGGTCGCAGAGCCCGGCGCCGGCCTGGGAGGAATGGCTGGGTCGCGTGAAGGGCGTAGCGACAGATATCGATGGCGCGATCCCGACGAAGCAGGGTCCGGACCGCCTGTGGCTCCAGTTCCCCAGGGTGATCACCAACGACGACTCGCGGCCGTATTTTCTCGGCGGCGACTCCAAGAAGCCGGTCCACCTTTGGCGCTGGACCAGCAACCCGGACGCGGTGGAAGAGGGAACCGGCAAGGGCCTGGGCAAGTTCGCCGCGGCATCTTCGACCGAGGTCAAGCATTCGGCAGTGTACGAGAACGGGCAGTGGCGGTTACAATTCACCCGCTCGTTGGTCCCGGCTGACAGCACGACAGCGCCGGGATTCCATCCGGGCATTGCCATTCCAGTTGCCTTCTTCGCAGCAGATGGATCAAACGGGGAGACGGAGAACCGGGGCTCGGTCAGCGCCTGGTACTACGTGTACCTGGATACACCCACTCCGCCGACCGTGTATGTCGTGCCGGTGGTAGCGGTGCTCCTGACCGCCGGTCTCTGCTACATGGCGGTATGGCGTGCTCAACAGCAGCGTGGCCGAACGGCCCGCAGATAAACATTTCGGAGGAATCATGAAGCGAGTGTTGCTCGGTATTACCTGCTCGACGTTCCTGGTGGTCGTCTCGGCCCACGCCCAGGGTTCCGTTTCCGGAACCGTGAAGTTCACGGGCGCCGCCCCCGCCAACCCGAAGATCGACATGACCGAAGAGCCGAGCTGCAAGGCGAAGGTGCCGAACGCGGTCGATCCGATCACGGTCGTGACCAAGGGTGGCCTGGCCAACGTCTTCATCTACGTGAAGACCGGCCTGCCCGCTGGCGGCAAGTACCCGACGCCGACCGCGCCCGCGGTGCTCGACCAGGGAGGTTGCCTCTATCACCCCCGGATCATGGGCGTGATGGCGGGCCAGCAGATTGAGATCCGCAACAGTGACGCGGTCCTCCACAACATCAAGGCCGTGCCGAAGAAGAACCGCGGCTTCAACATCAGCCAGCCCAGCCAGGGGATGAAGACCGCCAAAGTGTTCGCCATGCCCGAAATGGCGGTGCCGATGGAGTGCAACGTGCACGGCTGGATGAAGGCGAAGGTGTTCGTGATGGACAACCCGTTCTTCGCCGTGTCGGCCGAGGATGGATCGTTCTCACTCAAGGGCCTCCCGGCGGGTACGTACACGCTCGAGGCCTGGCATGAAAAGCTTGGCACCAAGACGGCGACCGTCACCGTCGCGGCGACCGGCACCGCGACCTCGTCATTCACGTTCGGTAGCTGAGGAGCGACAACCATGGGTTGGATACTGCCGCACGGTTCGTCAACCTTTGCGCCCGGTATCGATCGGCTCTACTACATCATCCTGATCATCACCGGGATCGTGTTCGTGCTGGTCGAAGCAGGGATTATCTATTTCGCGCTCAAGTACCGGGCGCGTCCCGGCCGCAAGGCCTACTACACTCGCGGCAACATGACGGACACGGTGCTGCGGGCGTGGCAGAAGGTGAAGGGCCAGCAGCCGGTCCCCGAGGTCATGCCGGAGGGGACGCCGGCCCACAGCGCCTATTACATCCACGGCAACGTCACCGCCGAAATCATCTGGACCGCCATTCCGGCGGTAACGGTGGTAGCGCTCGGCGTCATGAGCGCCGGCCTGTGGAATCAGATCAAGGGACGGAACTCCGTCCCCGCCGACGCGATCGCTTTCGGGGTGAAGGCGAAGCAGTTCGAGTGGAACGTCACTTACGCCGGCGCCGATGGGAAGCTCAGCACGGGCGACGATTTCATCGTCCGGAACCAGCTGCATGTACCCGTCAACAAGCCCGTCCTCGTGAACCTCGAGGCCGAGGATGTGATTCACTCGTTCTTCGTCCCCGGTTTCCGCCTGAAGCAGGATGCCGTCCCCGGCCTGACCATGCGGGTGTGGTTCCAGGCGACCGAAACCGGTGTCCACGAGCTGGCCTGCGCGGAGCTCTGCGGCATCGGACACTATCGCATGCGCGCCATGGTCACGGTCCACACGCAGGAAGAGTATGACGCGTGGATGGCCGACCAGATCGCGCAACAGGCCCAAACCGTGGCTTCACGCTAAAAGGATCGACATGGCGACTACAGCTGCAGCGCACGGCCAGGCCGCGCACGCTCACGTTGACGACCGGTCGTTCATCCGGAAGTACCTGTTTACGACCGATCACAAGATCATCGGCATCCAGTTCCTGATCATGAGCCTGATATTCCTCGCCGTCGGCGGGACACTGGCGATGATCATGCGCTGGCAACTGGGTTTCCCGGGCAAGCCGATCCCCATGGGGTCGATGCTCCCCGAGCACATGGCCCAGGGCGGCGTACTGTTGCCGGAGTTCTACAACTCCCTGGTCACGATGCACGGCACGTTCATGGTCTTCTTCGCGATCATGCCGCTGCTCGTCGGCGTCTTCGGGAACTTCCTCATCCCGCTGAAGCTCGGCGCGCCGGACATGGCCTTCCCGCGGATCAACATGGTCTCCTTCTGGGTCGCCGTGCCCGCGGGCCTGCTCATGGTGGCCGGCTTCTTCGTCGAAGGCGGGCACGCCGGCGCCGGCTGGACCTCCTACGTCCCGCTGTCCGCGAACTCGGAATTCACCGGCGTGCCGCTGGGACAGCAGATCTGGTGTCTCAGCCTCATCATCCTCGGCATGTCGTCCCTGCTGGGCGCCACGAACTACATCACGACCGTCATCAACATGCGCGCCCCGGGCATGACCTGGTTCCGGATGCCGTTGTCGATCTGGGCGTTGTTCATCACCTCGATCCTGGTGCTGCTGGCAATCCCGATCCTCACCGGTGCCGCGATCATGCTGCTGTTCGACCAGACCCTGGGCACCAGGTTCTTCCTGCCGACCGACGGCGGGCAGCCGCTGCTCTGGCAGCACCTGTTCTGGTTCTTCGGGCACCCCGAGGTCTACATCCTGATCCTCCCGGCGATGGGTTTCGTCTCCGACATCATCGCCAACGGATCCCGGAAGCCGATTTTCGGCTACCACTCGATGGTGTTCGCCATCGCGGGCATCGCCTTCCTCGCCTGGATCGTGTGGGGTCACCACATGTTCCAGTCAGGCATGAACCCGACGCTGGGCATGACGTTCATGATCTCGACCATGCTCATCGCGGTTCCATCAGCGATCAAGGTGTTCAACTGGATGGGCACAATGTGGCGCGGGAACATCGTCTTCCACGTGCCCATGCTGCATTCCGTCGGGTTCGTCATGATGTTCGTGATCGGCGGCCTCTCCGGCGTCTTCATGGCCAACACGCCCGTGGACATCTACATCCACGACACCTACTTCATCGTGGCGCACCTCCACTACGTGCTCTTCGGGGGCAGCCTCTTCGCACTCTTCTCGGCGATCACGTTCTGGTATCCAAAAATGTTCGGCCGGCTGATGAATCCCTTCTGGGGCAAGGTGCATTTCTGGACGACCATTGTGTTCTACAACATGGTGTTCTGGCCGATGCACGACATCGGGCTGCATGGCCACATGCGCCGGATCTACGATCCGACCCGGTATGACTTCCTGAAGCCCTTGCAGCCCGTCAACGAGTTCATCTCGGTGGCCGCGTTTGCGCTCTTCGCGGTCCAGATCATCTTCGCCGCCAATTTCATCCTGAGCTGGTTCTTCGGGGAAAAGGCGGGTCGGAACCCGTGGAACGACACCGGCCTCGAGTGGTCCACTCCCTCGCCGGCACCGCACGGCAATTTCGAGAAGACCCCGACGGTCTATCATCCACCGTACGAGTTCAGCGTCCCGATGCTCGAGGAGGATTTCTTGCCCCAGGATCGCAATCTCGACGCCCCGCGCCAGACGGCCGGACGCTAAGGAGATCGAATGTCACACGCGCACGCAGCGGCGATGTCGCCCCCGGTCGAGGCCGAAATCGGGTCAGGCGTCTACAACGAAAAGCTGGGAATGTGGGTCTTCCTGGGCTCCGAGATCATGTTCTTCACGGCGCTCATTGGGTCCTACATCATTCTGCGGTTTGCCGAGCCCGGCCACTGGGCCCAGCCGGGCCAGATCCTGAACGTCCCGGTCACCGCGATCAACACCTTCTTCCTGATCTGCAGCTCGGTCACGATGGTGAAGGCGTTCGCGGCGGTGCAGGACGGTAATCACAAGGGCCTGGTGCTCTGGCTCCTCGCCACGGTGGCGATCGGGGCAACGTTCGTCGCCATCCAGGTTTTCGAATACGTCCAGCTCTTCCATCACGGCATGCTGCCCAGCGGTTACCGCGAAGGCAGTGAGCTGGCCGAGGCCGCGGCGCAAGGCGTGGCCTGGAAGAGCGGGGCGGCACTGCCGGCATCGGTGGGCCTGTATGGCTCCACGTTCTACACGATGACGGGGTTCCACGGTTTCCACGTGACCGTCGGCGTGCTCTGCCTGGCGTACGTCCTGTGGCGCGCCATCCAGGGCAAGTACACGTCGACTGACCACCGCGGCGTCGAAGTCGTCGGCCTGTACTGGCACTTTGTCGACCTCGTCTGGATCGTGCTCTTCACCATCGTCTACCTGGTCTAGGACCGAGGGACATCATGGCTGATACCACTACCAAGCACGTGCGCCCGAACTACATCGGCATCTTTATCGCGCTGGCCGTCCTCACCGGTCTCGAACTCGGTGTCGCGTTCATCGGCCTCGGCAGGATGACCGTCCTTGTCATCCTGATGGTCATGGCGGTCTGGAAGGCCCTGCTGGTCGCGCTCTACTTCATGCACCTGAAGTATGAGAACAACCGGCTGCGCATCCTGGCCATGGCGCCGCTGCCATTGGCGGTGATCATGATCCTGGCAGTCATTACCGAATACGTGTGGTAGCTGTGGCTCTCCCGCGGACTCGGGCGGTTGACCTGCTCGAGCTCGCAAAACCGCGCATCGTCGGACTCGTAGTCGTGACGGCCGCCGCCGGGTTCTACCTGGCGGCGCCGGCAGGCGCGGATCTTCGCCTTTTCCTGCATTTGGTCCTTGGCACCACCCTGGTGGCTGCCGGCACCAACGCACTGAACCAGATCGCCGAGCGCGACACCGACGCCCTCATGCGACGGACCGCCAGCCGGCCCCTCCCCACGGGCCGGCTCGACCTCGCATCTGCTCTCCTGTTCGCCTGGACGGCCGGTATTACCGGCGTAGCCTACCTCGCGGCCTTCGTGAATGTGCTCACCGCCGCGATCGCGGCGATCACGCTCCTTTCGTATGTGTTCCTGTACACGCCGCTGAAGCGCCGGACCGCCCTGAATACGTTCGTGGGATGCGTTCCCGGCGCCTTGCCGGTGGTGGGCGGGTGGACGGCCGCGGGCGGCACGCTCGGGATCGAGGCCTGGGTCCTGTTCGGAATCCTCTTCCTGTGGCAGCTGCCGCACTTCTTCGCGCTCGCATGGTTGTACCGGGTCGACTACGAACGGGCGGGCATCCGCATGCTCAGCGTGGGTGACGCGGATGGTCGGCGCACGTTCCACCAAGCCGGTCTCTTCGCGCTGGCGCTCCTCCCCGTCAGCCTCCTTCCCTCGGTGGTAGGCATCGCCGGGCCGGTCTACTTCTTTGGCGCCATGCTGCTCTCCTCCTGGTTCCTCTGGATTGGCCTCCAGGCGGCCCGGATACGGACTAACGCCGTGGCCAAGCGGCTCTTTTTGACCTCGGTGTGGTACTTACCGGTACTCTTTGCCTTGATGGTGGCAAACAAGGTCGCATGATTGCGTTTCACCGTTTCCTGATTGGGACCGCCATCCTCTTTTGTGCGGTCTTCGCCGTCTGGGCGATCGTGGCGTTCCGGTCCGACGGCGGCGCCCTGCCGCTCGTGCTGGGCGTCACTTTCGCCCTCGCGGCGGTCGCCCTGTCCTACTATCTGAAGAACCTCCGCCGTTTCCTGGGCCGCTGATGCACACCGCCCTCGACCAGAGCATGTTCTGGGTCGGTGCCTTCTTCGTGTTTACGCCTATCATCTTTGCTGGCATCGTGTTGGGCTACTGGTGGAACTGGCGAAAGCGGGAAGAGGCCGCCAAACGTGGTACAACTCCAAGCGAGCCCGTGACCTAGCCCACCGAGCGCCGTGATTCCCCGCTGTACCCTTCAGTAGAAACACTTAGCTTATAGCCGATTCCATTTCTCGAAAGAACTCCGTGCAACGCATAGGGGCAGCGCCCGTTCTGGCCGCATTTTCCGTCTTCCTGCTCGCCTCGTGCCAGCCGGCGAGCATCACCGATGCCAATAACCAGCTCCGGCGTGGTGGGGCTCGTACCACTACGTTCTCGATCCCGCTGGCGCGGGACACGTTCTCGGTGGCCGACCTCCTTCCCGCGACCGACACCACCGTGACGAATGGCCTCATAGGCCTCAAGTTCGACGCCGACAGCCTCTCGGTGGATCTCGGCAACAAGCTGCAGTTCAACGGCATCAACTTCAGCCAATTCAACTTCAGCTTCAATCAGATGCTGCGGACCAGTCCGCAGACCATCTCCGTGGCGATCGCCGCACCGGCTCCGCCGATATTCGGTGTTTCGTCGATGGTCCATCCGGTGTCAGGTCCCGCCCAGCAGTTCACCACGCCGGCCGGGTCGGTGGTTTCCGGCGCTACCGTCACCGCTGGCCGCCTGGTCCGAACGATCAACAATCAGACCGGGTGTACTGCGACCGGGTTTACGAGCTCGATCCTCGATGGGACGAATGCCGTTGTGCTTTCGTTCCCCGCGCGCACCGTCACGTTGGGGGCCAATACCCCCGATACGATTCTGGTTCAGAACATCCCCGGGGGCGTAACGTTTTCCAACAGCCTGAAAGTTGATGTTCCTGCAGCGAACTTCGGAGTTTGCATTCCAACGTCGGGTGCGGCGATCTCGACCAGCGTCATCGTCGATACGCTAACGCTCTCGTCCGTGACCCTCACGAACGTGAACGAGGGTTTTACACAGAACTACTCAGCACTGGCGTCGGAACCGAGGCTCACGGCCGTCGACACAATCTTCGCGAACTCCGGCTCTCTCAGTCTGACACTCCAGAACCGTCTGCCGATCAACGACACGTTGACGGTCACGCTCAATGGCATCACGAATGGAGCCGGGGTCGTCCTGACGGGCAAGCTGGGGGTTGGCGCGGCGTCAGGTAGCGGCGCCTACCAGAACGGCACGCTTGTCTTCAATCTGGCCGGCGCCCGCATCATTCCGAGCCAGGTGAGTGTCCAGGTGGTTGGTGTGGCGAAAGCCGCTGCCGCCACGATCACGACGCTCAATTCCACCAATGCCGCGATAGTCAGCGGCACGGGCAGCATCGTGGTCCAGACGCTGGCGGGCCGGCTCGACCCGGCGCAGACGCCTGAGCTGACCGTCGCGAACGAGAACGCAGACGAGTTTACCAAGAGCCAGATCGATTTCGGTGATTTCGAAGATGCGATCAAGGCGGCGCACCTCAACACCGCCAATGCGACGCTCACGATCGTCAATTCCGCCCGCGTCCCACTGGTCCTGACCAGCTTCAAGCTGGGAGTCGTCCAGCTCGACGGAGCCGGCAATCCCAGACGTATCGGCGGGCCCGGCGGTCCGCTGGACTTCGAGAAGGACGCCAACGGCAACCAGATCCTGGTGAACATCGTGGACCCCGGCCAGGCGACACTAACCGTCCCGCGGGCCCCCAGTGGCACCACACCGGCCCAGAAGCAGATCGTGTTGAACGCGGCGACGGTCCTGGACAGCATGGTGCACAAGCTGCTGAACAACACGCGCGTCGCGCTGGCTGTTACGGGGAACACCTCGGTTGGTGATGGCGCCTACAGTCGCATAACCAGGACCGACTTCATCAAGGTGCGGTTCGGCATAGCCGTGGGGCTCGACATCACCTTGCCCCCGGCCGGCGTCACCTTCAAGCGTAAACAGGTCGCGGACGGCATGGACCTGTCGGACGCCGATGCCGCGGACCTGACGACCCGACTCGACCGTGCGACGCTGAGCGCGACAATTTCCAACGGGACACCATTCGGTCTCACGGTGCAACTCTCGTTCGTGCGAGACTCCGTGACCCTGACTGCGGACCAGATCACTGCGCTGCCGGTTTGTACCGGTATCCCGACGGTCGGGTGTCGGGTGAACCCGTTGAGCGTGGTGGTTCCTGCCGGGACCGTGGATGCCCAGGGGCGGGTCACCGCTCCGGGTGCGGGTACGATCTCGCTCAGCCTGGCCGGTTCGGACGTTCGGGTCTTCTTCCATCCGAAGTTCACGACAGCGATTGTGTTCCAGATGGCGCCGGGAGCAGGCGGTGGGGGACGAGGTGCTATTCGCCCGACGGACCAGGTCACGGTGAACGCGCGCGCCCAGGTCGATATCAAAGTGGGAGGCGGTTGATGCGCCCCTCTGCGCTGTTACTCGCCTTCGTAGTCCTGCCCGGTACACTCGCCGCGCAGGCCGTGCCCGAGACTGCTCCCGCTTCGCGCGTACAGCAGTCGTACAGGCGCACGCCGAGTTTCCGGAATGATCCCTTCCGGCACGTGTCGATCCCGCACTGGGGCATGGTCTTCGGTGTCGGGGCCACCGCCGCAAACAACGCGCTGAACGCCGAGGATTTCGGAGCCATCATCCTGCTCGGACGCAACGACAGCCTGAGGCCCGGTAACATTGTGGACGCCATGGGGCTCATTCCGACAGGAACGGGCCTGCGAGGCTCGGCCCAGGCCGAAGGGGGCGCCTATCTCGGGGGGCCGTTCGGCAGCCACGTTTCGTTCGGCGTATCCGCTCGTGGAACGGGCTATGGCGGCTTCCAGCTGGACGACGACGCGGTGGCCCTCTTCCGCGACGGTAACGGCACCCGCCAGGATTTCTCGCTCGGCTCCAGCAAGGGCACTGGTCTCGCAACCGCCGAAGCGGGCGCGCACGCGATCATTCGCCTCGGCCCCATGGGATCCATTGATGGCGCTCGCGTGAGCCTCGGCTTCGGCGGGCGGTACATCCGGCCGATCTTCTATGGTCACGGCGGATCCACCCTCGCCAACGGCGGCATTCTCCGGATCACCAGCGATACCATCAGGGCCAACTTCGCGGTGGAGCAACTTTTCACTCCCAAGCCGCGCGACACCATGAAGGGCTCCGGCAAGGCCGTGGACCTCATGCTGCGCGTCGAATGGCCCACCGCGGGACTGGCATTCGAGGCCCTGGTGGCGAACCTCGGTACGGTCACGGTGCCCGGCGTCGAGCGGTCTACCGCCACCATCGATCTCACAACCACCAGCCTCCTGGATGTGGGGGACGCGGTCGATACTACCGAGTTCTCCGTGCAGGATACCGTGTCCGTCGACGTCACCCTGCCCCGGATCGTCCGCTTCACGGCGAGTAGCTGGGCCAACCGCATTCTCCAGCTTGACGTGAGTGCCACGTTGCCCGTCACCGGCGAGTTCGAACAACCACTGGCCGTGGACCTGGGCACCACCTGGCGCTTCATCCGCACCATTCCCCTGCGTGCCGGGATCATCCTCGGCGGGAACCAGGGAATCGGCTATTCCGGAGGCATCGCCATCGAGGGACGGAACATGTTCCTCCAGCTGGGCGCCCAGTCCCTCGGAGGGTTGTTCCGCAAAGCGACGGGCGTAGGCGCGCGGTTCGAGCTGGGTTTCTTCTTCTAGCAGTCCTTCACTCCCGCAGGCCGTTTTCCCCGGCATCGGCCCGAACTTTCGGGCCGATGCCGGGGTTATAATTAGCCGTTCCAGTTCCCCACTACCGGAAGGACGCATGACGGTTGGAACCCGCAGCCTGATCGTGCCCGGGATGCTCGCCGCATTCCTGGCTGTCGCGCCCGGCGTAGCCGCCCAGGGCGTGAGCCGCGCCGCCGAACCCACCGAGAAGTTCTTCGGGAACATCACGCAGATCACCTTCAGCGGGCAGAACGCGGAGGCGTATTTCTCCGCGGACGGCAAGCGCCTGATCCTTCAGCGGCAGGAGAACGACTCGACCTGCGACCAGGAATACACCATCAACGTTGATGGCACCGGGCTTCGGCGCGTCTCGAACGGCATGGGCCGCACCACCTGCGGGTGGTTCTATGACAAGGATCAACGCATCCTCTACTCCAGCACCTTCAAGTCCGGCGCCAGGTGTCCCACGCCTCCGGACATGTCCAAGGGGTACACCTGGGGCCTGTTCGACTACGACATCTACACTTCGAAGGCCGATGGCAGCGACCTTCGGCAGCTGACCACCACCCCGCGCTACGATGCCGAGTCGGTCGTTTCTCCCGACGGCAAGCGCGTGGTCTTTACCTCGCTCCGGGACGGGGATCTCGATCTCTACACGATGAACGTCGATGGGACCGACATCCGCCGCGTGACCAACAAGGTTGGATATGACGGCGGTGCGGTATGGTCACCGGATGGCAAGCAGCTGGCCTGGCGGGCCTTTCATCCGGAGACAGACCAGACGAGGACGGACTACCAGGATTTGCTCAAGCAGAACCTGGTTCGTCCCACCCGCATGGAGCTGTGGGTTGGCAACGTTGATGGATCCAATGCCCGGCAGGTAACAACCCTGGGCGGCGCCAACTTCGCGCCCTTCTTTACGCCCGATGGGAAGCGCATCCTGTTCGCGTCCAATCACAAGGACCCGCGGTCGCGCAATTTCGATCTCTACCTGGTGAACCTGGACGGCACTGGGCTCACGCAGGTCACTACGTATGATGACTTCGACGGCTTCCCGATGTTTTCACCTGACGGGAAGAAGCTGGTCTTCGCCTCCAACCGGTTCGCCAAGGTTCCCGGCGAAACGAACGTCTTCATAGCGGACTGGAAGGGGCAAGAGTAATCGTGGCGACCGCCGCCGGCAGCACCCCGCGCCCGAAGGGTTTCCAGAACACCGCATGGGAGTGGACCAAGTCCATTGCCGTGGCCCTGGTCATCTGGGTGCTCGTGCGATCGCTGCTGGTGGAAGCGTTCCGGATTCCTTCGGGCAGCATGGAAAACACGCTGCTGATCGGGGATTTTCTCTTCGTCAACAAGATGCTGTACGGCGCGGAGATTCCGCTGACGCGCAAGCACCTGCCGGCCATCCGCGAGCCGCGGCGCCTCGACATCGTCGTTTTCCGGTCGGCCGAGGATTCCGTGATGAACGTGGTCAAGCGGGTGGTGGGAATGCCCGGTGACACGCTCTCGATGGTCGACAATACCCTGTACCTGAACGGCAAGCCACAGGATGAACCGTACGCCGTGCGCGCGGAGCCGATAGCTGACGAGGAGCGCGCGCAGATGCGCTGGCAGGTGAAGCACCTGGTCGGGAAGGACACGGCGACCTACCGTCCATCGCTTAAGAACTGGGGGCCGATCGTGGTCCCGCGCGACTCTTTCATGGTCATGGGCGACAATCGCAATAACTCGTACGACTCCCGCTACTGGGGATTTCTCGGCCGGAACCGTATTCGGGGTCGCCCGCTGGTCATCTACTACAGCTACAACCCCGAAGGAATGCTGCCTCTGCCGTTCGTGACATCAATCCGGTGGCGCCGCATTTTCTCGTCGCCCCACTGAGCGGGTGGAGGGCATGAAAAGGGGCGGCCACCCGGTTGGGTGGCCGCCCCCTGTCTTTCCTGGATGCTCTACTTCGGTTCCCATCATCTGGATTGCGTCGCCAGCCAAGCTCCAGAACCTCGCTAGTAGGAGAGCTCCGGATGAGACGGCTGGGTCACGTTCCGCGGAACGTAGGCCGCCTGTCGGCCGCATTTTCCACACTTCAGGGTCACTTGGCGGTACGTATCAATCCGGGCATTCGGGACGAAGCGCCGCTTAGGCGTCCGCTCGATGGTCTGATGTCCACAGGAGGGACAAGCCAAGCGCTCCTTGTCGCGGTCGGCCAAAATGAGCTGCAAGGCCTCGGCGGCACGGTATTCCTTAATAGCTCTGCGTCCCACTGGGTCTCCGGCTATAGGGCTGAGGGCCTAATGTACAATCCTACAGGCCAAGCTGGCAAACGATGCCACCTTGACGGACATGGTCCCAAGCCGTTCTTTAGGGCCCCCGGTTCATACTTGGAGCGCCCAATGGATGAAGGGTCTAAGTCCCCGGAATACATCCCGGTAGCTGATGTTGAGGTAAGCTCGGTACGCCATCAGCGACACGGGTTTGAACTTACTGGCACGGGGGCAGATCGCGCAGACTACCGAGTTGACCTGCACTTGGAAGTGCCTGTCGATCAACGGACTAGAGCGGTTTTGGGCGAGCTCCTCTCCCAGTCAAAATGGCGGATTTCACGCCGGGTGAGACCGTCCCTCAGGGCTGTGGCCAAACCTTCCAGAACTGGGAAGCCCACCACGACCTGAAGGTGATCGCTGTCATGGTCAGGGCGACGCAACGACCCGTAGATTCCATATCCGGCATCGTGGATTACGTAAGGCGTTGATTTGGAGGTACTTAGTAGAGATGCGCGCCCTATCGGTTCTCGCCGTTCTGCTAACCTGGGTCCTGGCCGCCTGCAGTGAGTCGGTCGGGACTTTCATGCCTCCGGCAAACCTTGCTGTCGTGGCCTCGCGCGGGCCTTCCGCGGACAGCACGGTCGATTCCGTCCATATCACCGTAAAGCGGTCCGACGGGACCGTGATCGGGTCCGGTTCAGCACGTTTCCCGGCCGGGGTCGATGCCGTTCCGGTGCAGGTAACCATCTCCCTGTCCACGCAGGTCGAAGAAGTCCAGCTCACCATCGATCTCCTGGCCAATGGACAGGTGGTCTTTACCCGTACCACGACCATCACCGTGCGCCGTGGAGCGACCGTTGACGTGGTTGGCGGCACTCCAGCAACCTGGGATTCCCTGGCACCCGGCGCTGGCCCTGGTGCGCGGTTCGGCGCGGGGATGGTCGCTGACCCGGTGCGCCAGAAGCTGGTCATGTTCGGCGGAACGGTGCGCAACGAGCCCACCAGTGAGACCTGGGAATACGACGCGACCAATAGCTGGCGGCTGATCCTTACCGACAGCACCCCGCCCGCCCGCGTGGCCCCGGGCATGGTGTTCAACCCGGCCGCGGCAGCCGTGGTGATGTTCGGCGGGGGCGGCGCGACAACTGAACTCAACGATACCTGGACCTTCAACGGCATTGCCTGGACGCGGGTTACGACTGCGACGTCGCCGCCGCGCCGGGTTGGTTCCGCCGCGGTTTATGACGCAACGCGCGCGGCCGTGATTGTTTTTGGTGGCGGCTCCGTCGCCGGCATCCTGAGTGACACGTGGTCGTTCAACGGCGTGAACTGGTCCGCTGTCTCGGTTGATTCAACGCCGCCCCGGCGGATGCTGCACGCGATGGCAATTGACCCCATCCGCAACATGCCGCTCCTGGTGGGCGGCTACGACAACGGCACCGTGCTCTCCGACCGGTGGTTGCTCGGTCCGCTGGGGTGGAGACGAGACGCCTCTGCCGGGGGCCCGGGGCCGCTGGCGGGTCACTCCATTGCGACCGACCTCGCGCGCACCCGCCTGGTGATTTTCGGCGGAGCGAATCGCGACAGCGTGTCGCGCGAGGCGTGGACCTTCAACGGGACGTGGCGGCGGGCGAATGCCGGCGCCATCCGCCCCGCGGCCGGGGTCGGCGCAGCCGGAGCGTTCTTTGGTCCCCACAGCGGGCTGGTGATTGTCGGAGGCTACACCGGAAGCGCCGTGCTGCCGGATGCCTGGGTTTTCGGCGACTCCACGTGGCAACGCTTGAACGATCCGGCGGTTCCTTCCCGGAGACATTCCGCGGCTGTCGCCGCCACGACTGCCGGCGGAAACTCGCGGCTGGGTGGCGCCGTGCTCTTTGGGGGGGCCGGGTCCTCCGGCGCTCTCGGCGATACCTGGATCTTCGACGGCTACGGCTGGGCCGAGCGTGTCTCGGTCGTGAGTCCTGGCGCCCGTTCGAGCCATGCGATGGCGTTCGATGCTTCAGCAAACCGCGTCATCCTGTTCGGCGGTGCGGGTCCTGGTCCATTGTCCGATACATGGGCCTTCGACGGCCGGGCGTGGACGCAGGCAGCTCCCGCGGCTTCACCGCCGGCTCGCAGCGATCACGCCATGGCGTACGACGCCGAGCGACAGGAGATCGTTCTGTTCGGCGGCTTCAGCGGGTCGGCGATGCTCAGCGACATGTGGACGTGGAAGAACGGCGCCTGGACCAGTCGGTCCGTGACCGGGGCCCCGACCGCGCGGCGAGGTCATTCGATGGTGTGGGATCCCGTGGGCAAGCGCATCCTGCTGTTCGGCGGCGAGGTTGGCGCCGGTGTGCAGGCCGACACGTGGGCCTGGAACGGCACTCAGTGGTCGCAGCTGACGACGACCGGCAATATTCCCGCCCGGCGCGGGCAGGCCATGGTCTTCAACGGAGCACGCGGTCACGTCCTGGTGTTCGGGGGGCAGGGAGTCCCGGCCGGGACGAGCGGCGGACGGTTTGGCGATACATGGGAACTCGACGGGACGTCCTGGGTGGATGTCAGCGCCAGCCGTCGTCCTGGCGCGCGCGCGGCATCCGCGGTGTTCTACTTAACCGGGGTGAGCCGCGCGTTCCTCTTCGGCGGCAGTGATGGAACCGGCAACCCCCTGCGCGACACCTGGTCAATTCGATGAACCGATTCCAACGAGCCGTCTTCCTGCCGCTCCTGGTTTCCGGGAGTGTGTCGTGCGCAACGAGCCACATCATGGTCGATCCGGTGGCGATTCCCGCACTGGAAAGCGCCGCCGCCGAACGCCCCAATGACGCCGAGTCACAACGCTCGCTGGGCGAGGCCTACTACGCCGCCAAGC
>CAMDCH010000015.1:0-20517 GCA_945889655.1 bacterium HR33 | reverse complement strand
GATTCCCCACGAGACACTGAAGAATTTCTATATGTTTGTGATTGACGCCTGACGGGCGGACGCTCGGACGTGCAGACGGGCAAAGAGAACGGGAGCCATACTTCGGCTCCCGTTCTTTCTTTCTGGACCAGTTGCCCGTCCGCCCGTCCGAACGTCCGACCGTCTAGCTCAGCTCATCTCCCTCAAGTCATACATGCGCACCGATCCAGGCCCCGCCTTCCGGGCATGATCCAGCGCGGCGAACGCCTTGCGGACCATGTCGTCCGGGTCCCGCACGAGATGCTCGGTGAGACTCGCGATACCGAAGGAGAGCGTGGTGAAGCAGCCGGCTTCGCGCGTGATCTCGACCACCTGGCCGGTGACGTGCGGGGCGTAGTTCTCCCGCGCCCGCTTGGCGAGGGTACGGCGGAGGAGGGCCACGAAGTCGTTGCCGTGGCGCGCGAGGCGGTCCGAGCGGCGGGTGATGCGCCGGATGGAATCGCCGGTCAGCTCAATCAGGCGCCCGCGCGCCAGGTCGTCCGGCAGGCTGGCGAGCGCATCGATGGAGATCGCGACCGCACAGAGCGGGCTGACGAATCGCTCGTTGCGTTCGGTCTGCGCGCCGCCGTCGATCTCGTACCGGATGAACTCGTGCAGCGCCGCCATCGTGTAGAACCCGGTGCGCGGATCCCGCAGCACGTTGGGGTTCCCGGGGGGCGTCGAGCCGTCCACCGCGAACTCCGGCGCCAGCACCTCGGGTGGGGGCGTGTCACGCCGCTCTTTCAAGCGCTTTCCTCTGGCGGGCCGCCGGCCCGGGCCACCTGGTCGGACTTCACCTTGGACGGATCGAACTTCTCCAGCGATGCGAACATCTTGTCGAATGTCTCGTCGAAATCGTGGGTGGTGCGCTTGGAGAAACGCAGAGGGTTGATCCGCGCGACGACGAACGCCTTGAGGTAGGGACTGTCGAAGCCGCGATCCTTCATCGTCTTCACGGCTCTTTCGACTTCCCCGTTCAGTTCAAGCACGCGCTTCGCATGCTTGGCGCGCATGGCGAGCGACTTGGAGAGCTTCAGGTCCTCGAACACTTCGGTCTTCCTGAGGACCGAGTTGTACACGGCGCCGGAGAACCGCCCGTTCTCCTGGTAGCAAAGCCCCAGCGTCAGCAGCGATGCTTCCTCGAACTCGGCCTCGAAGTCCTTTTCCGGCCGGTCTTCGATCTCCGCCAGGCCCTGCGCCAGCCGGATCACCTCCAGCGACTTCTCCCGGAGATTGTGCGCCTTCTCGGTGTTGAGCAGAAGGATCCGGTGTGCCACCTCGGCCTCGGGCACCACCAGCGCCGTGATCGCCTTCGCGCCCAGTGCCTTCATGGATGCGAGCCGGTGATTGCCGTTCGGCGTCCAGTACTTCCCCTCGTCGGTGCGGATGGCCACCAGCGGGTCCAGGAAACGATCGAGCTGGTCGATGGCATTGGAGAGCCGCTTCACGTGCGCTTCGGACAGGTCGCGCTGGTACGGCGTCGGTTCGACCTTGGCCACGGGCAGGACGGCCAGCACCTGCCAGTGCCCGCCAAGGGGTTCGCGATAGGCGCCGACGGCCGCGCCGCCGTCATCGGTGATCTGCGCGACGAGTGCCTGCACCGCCGCGGGCGGTGCGTTCTCGAGCGTCTCAGGAGCCTTCAGGCCCCGCGACTCCGGCTCCTTCTTCTTTCTCCTACGTACCGCCTTCTTCGGGCTCATGACTCACCCTGATAGCGACGCCACGATTATAGCACCAAGGCCGCCCGGGCGAACGACCGTCTACTTCTCTACCTTCTCGACTACGATCGTGTAATTCGCCGCGTACGCTGCCATCGCCCCGATCGCGATCCACACCGGCATCAGCGCCACACCTACAACACCGAGTGTGAGCGGGATTTCGATGAGCACCTTCCCATCCTCGCCCTTGATACTTACGCGCCGGATGTTCCCCTGTCGTACCAGCTCCTTGATCCTCGCCAACAGGCCATCGCCGCTGACTTTGTGTTCCTCGGTACTCGTGCGTTCCTGTGTCATGTTCTCCCCCTCCGTTGATCAACGACGAATGTCCAATGTCCGACGCCCAATGTCCAAGTGAACGTCCATTTGGGCATTGGTCATTGGACGTTGGTCATTGGACATTGAAGGCGCCCCGCTCCATCAACCCCTCCAGCGCCTCACGTAACCATACGGAATACCGCTCCGGTTGCTTCAACACCTCTTCCTGCAGTACGCCTGGCGCCACGGCCCGCCAATCCGAGACTTCGGCGGGATCGGGACGAGGGGCGCCGGACGACGACCCGACGAACACGTGATCCAACTCGTGCTCCACGAGGCCGTGCTCCAGGTCCGCCCGGTAGATGAACGAGAACACCTCGCGCAGGGGGCAGTCGAATCCCATCTCTTCGCGGAGGCGCCTGCTGGCCGCGTCCGCCACGGCCTCACCGGGGCGCGGATGCCCACAGGCCGTGTTCGACCACCGCCCCGCCGAGTGGTACTTGCCGTCGGCGCGGCGCTGGAGAATGACTCGGCCCTGGGGATCGGTTACGAAGACGGAGAACGCACGGTGCAGCGTGCCGGCGCGATGGACCGCGAGCTTCTCGCCCGAGCCGGTCTCGCGGTCGCGTTCGTCTATGAGGATGACTCGGTCTTCGTCCATGCTGCGGGAATCACGGCGCCAGCGACTGGCGCTGTGGCCGGGTGCTGGAAACCCGGCGCCGCTGGACCGTGGCCGCAGGCTGCTGCTGGGTGAGGCAGTGTATCGTGCCCAGCCCCCACACCAGGTCCACCGCGTGGATCCCGACAACGGTGCGCTCCGCGAAAATCTCGCCGAGCATTCCCAGCGCCTCCCGGTCGCGCGGATCGTTGAACGTCGGTACCAGCACCACGTCGTTGCCGACGTAGAAATTCGCGTAGCTCGCGGGCAGGCGATGCCCGCGGAAGCTGAGGGGCGCAGGCATCGGCAGTGCAAGCACTTCCACCTTCGAGCCGTCCTCCACCCGCATGCCTTCCAGCCGCTCGCGATTCTCCTGGAGGAGCGCGTAGTTCTCGTCGGCGGGATTCGCTTCCTGGCAGAGCACCACTGCGTTGGGCGACACGAACCGGCAGAGGTCGTCCACGTGGCCGTGGGTATCGTCTCCCGCGATGCCCCGGCCGAGCCATAGCACGTTTGTCACGCCGAGCGAGTCGAAAAGGGCCTGCTCGATTTCCTTCCGCGAGCAGCCGGGATTGCGGACCTGGATAGTCGGGTGGAGGAGGCACTCCTCGGTGGTCAGCACCGTGCCCTGGCCGTTGACGTCGATCGACCCTCCCTCGAGCACGAAGTCGCCGTCGCCGATACGGGCGGGCAGGGTCTTCATCTTCAGGTGCTTTGCCGCTCGCTCGGGTACCTGGTCGTCCTTCTTCCAGTCCGGGTACTTGGCCCACGCGTTGAACCGGAACCGCCTGATGGCCACCTCGGGCGCCGCCGTGTCGCGACGCGTGAAGATGGGCCCGAAGTCACGGGTCCAGCCACGGTTGGTCGGAAAGCGCAGGAATTCCACGCGGGTGAGATCGGCCTCGGCCTTTTCGAGGACCCGCTTCGCCGAGGCTTCGTGCGCGGCAGAGTTCACCAGGATGCGCACCAGCTCGCCGCGTGAAAGGTTGCGGACGATTTCGCCGTAAACCCACGGGATGATCGTGAACTTCCCAGGCCAATCGGAGCGGTTGTGCGGCCAGCCGATCCAGGTGGCGTCGTGCGGGTCCCATTCCGCCGGCATGCGCCACGGAGGCGAGCCGCCCCCTCGCGGGGCGGAAGGGGGCGTCACGGAAGCGGCGGGAGCGTGGAAGAGTCGAGGAAGCGCGAGCCGATGCCGGAGTAGGCGTCCACGCGCCGGTCGCGCAGGAAAGGCCAGCCGCGGCGGACTTCTTCGATGCGCGCGGGATCGATCTCCGCCACCAGGATCGCCTCCTGGTCCGCCGGCGCCTCGGCGATCACCACGCCGAACGGATCGGCGAGGAAGGACGATCCCCAGAATTCGAGTCCGTCCCCGGTCTCGGGCTTCTCGTGCCCGACCCGGTTCACCGCGGCCACGTACACCCCGTTCGCGATGGCATGCGAGCGCTGGATGGTGCGCCACGCGTCCAGCTGCTGCGCGCCGTGACTCTTCTTTTCGGCGGGATGCCAGCCGATCGCCGTCGGGTAGAACAGGATCGGCGCGCCCTGCAGCGCGGTGAGCCGCGCACCCTCGGGATACCACTGGTCCCAGCAGATGAGCGTCCCGATCTTGCCCGCGCTCGTGTCTATGGCCTTGAAGCCCAGGTCGCCGGGCGTGAAGTAGAACTTCTCGTAGAACGAGGGATCGTCGGGGATGTGCATCTTGCGGTACATCCCCGCCGTGGAGCCGTCCCGGTCTACGATGACGGCGCTGTTGTGGTAGAGGCCTAGCGCGCGTTTCTCGAAGATCGGTACGATCACCACGGTGCCGGTTTCCTTCGCGACCGCGGCGAGCGTAGTGGTACTCGGCCCGGGCACCGGTTCGGCGAGATCGAACAGCGCCGCGTCCTCGCGCTGCGCGAAGTAGAGCGAGCGGAACAGCTCCGGGAGGCAGATCACCTGCGCGCCCTGGCGCGCCGCGGTCCGCACCCGGTCCACTGCCACCTTGAGGTTACGGTCCGGGTCGGCGGTCATGGACATCTGGACCAGCCCGACCTTGAACTTGTTCATCTGCGCTGGTGCTCGAGCTTGCGGATGGCCGCGGCCACCGCCTCGGTGACGCTGACCGTCCAGTCCTTCACAGCGTCGGCATCTTCGGATTCGCCGAGCTGCGCGACGCTGCACTGGCGGAACATGTCGAGGGCGGATGCCTTGAGTGCTTCTACGAGGTGGGGCGTGAGGGCATCGGCCAGCCGGCGCGCCTCCTCCGGCGAGGTCGCTTCAGTGAGGAGGCGGGAGAGCCACTGATGAACGGCCGGTTGCATGCCCCGAATATATGCTGGATCGGTGGCTCTCCCTACCCGTCTGTCGCGGTGCTGTTAGGCCCGGCGAACGGCTCTGCCTCGCGCGGTCGTGATCTCCGTGAATGCCTTCGCGGCGCCGGCGGCGAGTGCGGCCAGGCCCGCGGCCTTGCCGACTTCTCTCAGCGCCTTGCCAGCCTTGCGGACCTTCTGCCTGAGGCGCTGGCGCGCGGCCGCGCGCTGGACCCGCTTCTTCGCGGTGGTGATAACCGCTCCGGCTGCGTTCACCATCTTCGTGGCGGTCCGTTTCACTTTGCGGATCTGCTTCTGCATTGCGCCCTCTCGATTCAGCGTCGTGGTGGATCGGGTTCTGTTGGTGGCCCGTGAGCGGCGGCGCCGCGCGGGAGTGGTCGCCTTACGTCGTACCGTGGTCGGCATTTCGTTTTCCTCCTTCCCGCAGGCCAGCGCATGGTTCATACCACGCGGTCCCTCATGAACTCGGTGCCCGTTGCGTGGGCGCAACACCGAACACCATAACGACACCAAGAAGGCACATGAGAGTCACTCGGCACGGAATTGACCTACTTCGCTCGCGGGCCACGGCTTGCCCACCCCGTGACGGCTCACCACATTTGGCAGCATCTCTCCCCGTTTCCTCAATAGCCCGTTGGAGGTCGAATGATTCGAAAATTCGCGTTCGCGCTGTCGCTGGCACTGGTCCCGGCGCTCGCGGCCCAGGCGCCGCCCGCCGCTGGCAACAGCAGCAACCCGGGTCCCTTTGCGCCCCGCGCTGGCACCACCACGTACCCGAAGCCCGGTGCGCGCGGCAGCAGCAACATGAAGGTGCTCTCGCACGTCCCGCTGGGTGGATTCCTCCACGTCTCGGATATAGAGCTGGAGCAGGAGCTGTCCCGCCCCTACGCGTACGTAGACCGCCGCTTTCAACCCAGCGGCTTCGACATCATCAACCTCAAGGATCCGTCCAAGGCGTTCGTGATGTACTCCTGGCGCATCGAGAATCCCGAGCTGCACCTGGGTTCCGGCGCGCTTGGACCGATGTACGTGAAGAGCAAGGGCCGCTACTACTTTTTCCAGACCTTCCAGTTCAGCTCGGGTGGCCCGGACAACGACCTCGCCGCGATCGTCTTTGACATGACCGGCCTGCCGGACACGTCCAAGATCAAGGAGCTCGTGCGTATCAAGGGACCCGGCTACGAGGGTGGATTCCACGAGAACTTCGCGTACAAGCACTCGAGCGGCGCGGCCCTGGTCTTCACTGACGCCACCGGCGGGAAGCCGCAGCAGAACATCTACGACATCGACAAAGTGGTCTCGGGCGCGCCGAACTTCGGCCAGGTTGGCCGCGTGCCCAACCCCTCGGCGACAGACTCCACGTCCGGCCGGGGCTACCACGATTCGTACGTGGCGTATGACCCCGCCAACAAGCGCGACCTCTTCTACGGCGCAGGCTCGGGCGGCTACTACGTCTATGACGTGACGGATCTTCAGAACCCGAAGCTGGTGACCTCGGTGACCGGCGTCGCGGGCATGACCAACGGGCACACCTTCACGCCCGAGCCCACGGGGCGTTACGCGATCATCGAGTCCGAATACATGTACGCGCCGCTCCGCATCGTGGATCTCAAGCCCGGTCTCGATGGCACGGTCAAGACGATCTCGCGCCCGATCGGCGCGTGGACCGCTGACTGGCACGATCTGGCCCACAACCACGAAGTGCGCTGGCCGTACGTGTTCGTCGGCGCCTACGAAGACGGCCTCCAGGTCTTCAACATGATGGACCCGACCAATCCGTACACGGTCGGCTACTACCGCACGTGGGACGGTCCGCACGAATCCCGCAGCGTGAACAATGCGAACAACGGCGCCTGGCAGGCCGAGGTGCGCAACGCCGACGGTCTCATCGTCGTCGCCGACATGAGCACCGGCTTCTGGGCGTTCAAGATGGAAGGCTTCGACGGCTGGAACGGTCACCAGTGGGGCGTGCCGAACACCTCGAGCGCGCAGGACTGGGACAACGGGCCGGACGGCGCACCGAAACCACAAAAAGTTTCCTGAGGCCGCGCGTAAGCGCGAGACTCAGGGAATCCTGAGCCGCGTAGCGGCGAAGGATCTCAGAATAGTGAACAGCCCCGGTCCGTTCGGCCGGGGCTGTTTATTTGGAGGACCGCCTGACACAATTGGGCCATGACCATCCGCGCCGCCGTCATGCCCGGCCCGAACCAGCCGACCGAGATCCGGACAATCCCCGATCCGCCAATGGAGCCGGGGTCGGTTCTCCTGGAAACGGTCGCGAGCGAGGTATGCGGCACGGACGTGCACCTGCACCATGGCAAGCTCGCGGGCGTGCCGTATCCCATCATCCCAGGTCACGTGAGCGTAGGCCGAGTGGCGGACCTGCGCGATGTGACCCGTGACGCCACCGGCGAGCCCCTCGCCCGCGGCGACCTGGTCACATTCTACGATGTCCACGAAGTCTGCAACGCTTGCTGGCATTGCCTGGTTGCCCGCCAGCCTAACCGCTGTCCATCACGGAAGGTCTACGGCATCACCTACTCCGTCAGCGATGGTCCGCTGGGCGGATGGGCCGAACGGATCTACCTCAAGCCCGGGGTCAGGATATTCAAGCTGCCAGCGGGGCTCTCGGCGGACGCGGTCATCGGCGGCGGGTGCGGACTGTTCACGGGATACGCCGCGGTTGAGCGCAGCACGCTGGCCATGGGAGACACCGTCATTGTCCAGGGCACGGGCCCGGTGGGTCTCGGTGCCATCGCGTTTGCCGCCCTCCGCGGCGCCGGCCTGGTCATCGCGATCGGCGCCCCCGCGCCGAGGCTCGAGCTGGCCCGGGACCTGGGCGCGGACGTGACGCTGTCAGTTGCTGAGGACTTGCCCGAAGCGCGGCTGGCGCGCGTTCGCGAGCTGACCGGCGGGCGCGGGGCGGACGTCATCATCGAGGCGAGCGGCAATCCGGCTGCCGTCCTCGAAGCGTTGCGGCTCCTGCGTGACGGCGGCACCTACGTGATCGCGGGTCACTACACCGACAGCGGACCGGTCACCATCAACCCGCACACGGACATCAATCGCAAGCATGCGGACATCCGCGGCCAGTGGGGCACCGACTTCCACCACGTGTACCGCGCGCTGCGCATGCTTGCCCGCCACCACGACCGGTTTCCCTTCGAACGCGTCATCGGCGGCCGCTACGGCCTCGAAGATGCCAACAAGGCGCTCGCCGACGTGGAGGCTTTGCGTGTAACTAAGGCGCTTATCGTGCCCTGATTGACCCGCACCCCGCACCCCGTACCTACAGCGCTTCTTCCATCCTCTCACATAGCGTCTTCAGGATCCTGATCCGCGCGTAGTTCTTGTCGTTCGCTTCCACCAGCGTCCAGGACGCGAACTCGGTGCTCGTGCGCTCCACCATCTCGTCCACTGCGCGTTCGTATGCGTTCCATTTCTTCCGGTTCCGGAAATCATCCTCGGTGATCTTGAACTGCTTGAACGAGGTTTCTTCGCGCTCCTTGAAGCGCCGGAGCTGCTCCGCCTTGCTGACGTGAAGCCAGTACTTCACGACGATCGTGCCGTGCTCGTGGAGCTGCTCCTCGAACTCGTTGATTTCCGCATAGGCGCGTTGCCACTCGGCATCCTTGGCGAAGCCCTCGACACGCTCCACGAGGACACGCCCGTACCAGCTCCGGTCGAAGATGGTCACGTGGCCGGCGCGTGGGAGGTGTCGCCAGAACCGCCACAGGTAGTGGTGGGCGCGTTCCTCGTCCGTCGGCGCGGCGATGGGGATGACGCGGTAGTCGCGCGCGTCCAGCGCCCCGGTGAGCCGGCGGATGGCGCCGCCTTTCCCCGCCGCGTCCCAACCTTCGAACACAGCGATGGTGGATCGGCCCGCCTTCTTCGCTTTCCGCGAGAGGCGGTTCAGCCGGCCCTGGAGGCGTTCCAGGTCCCGCTCGTATTCCTTCTTCTCGAGTGAGCGCCGGAGATCGAGGCCGTCGAGGACCGTGACGGGATCGGGCGTCCGCGTGGAAGCGGGCGTCGACGGCCGGGGCGCCGGTTTTCCCTTGAGTCGCGCTTCCAGCAGACCCAGCAGGTGTTCGGCGGCGGCCAGGCTGCGGTAGCGGTGGTCGGCCCCCTCGATGACGCGCCACGGCGCGTCCCCCGTGCTGGTCTCGCGCAGCGCCCTCTCCGAAACCCGCCGATACCGCGCGTAGAGCCTGAAGTTCTTCCAGTCCTCCGCCGTCACCCGCCAGCGTGTCTCGCGGTGCTGCTGGAGGGTCTCGAGCCGCTGTTTCTGGCGCTTCTTGTCCAGGTGGAACCAGAGCTTCACGATCAGCGCGCCGTCGTCCGCCAGCTCCTTCTCGAACCCGTTGATCCTCGCCAGGGCGGCGTCGAAACGCGGCGTGCTCAGGTCATGGTGCGTGCGCTGGATGATCGGGTCGGTGTACCACGAGCCGAAGAAAACCCCGATACGGCCGCGCGGCGGGAGGGCGCGCCAGTAGCGCCAGAAGGGCGGCCGCTCTGATTCCTCGTCAGACGGCGGACCAAACGCGTGGGTCCCGAGGAAACGCGCGTCCATCCACGAATGGAGCACGTTGACCGTTTCCCCCTTCCCGGCACCATCCACGCCAGCGATCAGCAGGATGACCGGGAAGTCGGCCTGCTTCAGCCGGTCCTGTGCCCGGAGAAGGCGCATCCGGAGGTCGGGGACCTGGGCGTCGAAGTCCTGCTTCGACGTTTTGCGTCCCAGCTCGGCGGTTTCGAACATAGGTCGGGGCGGTGTTGGGTGGTTGGTTTAGCGGGGACTCAGGGCTGCGCCTGGTACGACTCCGCGATCCGCCGGAGGGCGGCGCCGAGCGTGTCGGCCGGACGCCAGGTGCCCGGGAGCATCACGCCCGCGCGGAGCGTGAGGTTGCCGATGTCATCGAGGGGATTCCCGTCGAGGAGCACGAGGTCTGCCACCCGGCCCGGCGCGATGGTGCCGAACTCGTTCGCCGCGCCCATGAATTCGGCGGCGTTCGCGGTCGCGGCCCGGATGGCCTCGTAGCGCGTGAGCCCGGCGACCGTGAGGCTGTGGATTTCGTACAGCGTTCCGTAGCCCGGGACGACGAAAGTCTGGTTGGCGTCGCTGCCGACCAGCACCAGCGCCTTGCCGTCACTGAGGGCCTTGGTCACCCGGTTCCGGAACGCGAGGAACCGCGCTACGCGGTCGGCCTCTGGCGCCTGCTCCTGCGTCCGCCGGAGGCCCCGGATCCACGCCGCCACGGTACGTGGCGGCATGTATTTCATCTCGGGCCAGGCCGCCAGCGATTCCGGGGCCTGCTGCGTGGCGCCCACGTGGGTGATGAACAGCATCGGCGTGTTGGCGATACCGGCGGACCGCAGGCTCGCGGTCAGCTTCCCGAGCTTGGCTTCATCGTAGTAGTCCAGCAGGCGCCGGGCGCGGGTTACCGGGTCCGCAAGGCGGATCGGCGAGTCGTCGCGCTCAAGCGGCTCGAGGTAGCCCTCGAGGTTCTCGATGGAGGCCTGCTTCGCCCGGGTTACCCGCGCCAGGCCTACGTCGTTGGGCACCGAGCCGCTCAGGCGGATGCCTGTTTTCCGGGCCGTGTTCACCAGCTCGTCGTACTCCGACTTCATCAGTGTGGCGTTGACCTGGATGAAGTCGAACCCCGCGCGCTTCATCCCCTCGGTGAACCGCGCCACCTCCTGCGGGCTGAGCAAGCGGCGCATGTCCGCGGTGTTGTCCGGCAGCGCGCCCGTGGCGGCGCCCACCACGTACATGCGCGGGCCGAGCAGGTCGCCCCGCGCCACGGAGTCGCGGACCCGGAGGTGCCGGGCGTTGCCGTTGAGCACCCGCACGCGGGTGACGCCGTTCGAGACAAACAGTGTCAGCGCGTTCCTCGTGGTCGCCGCGCTGGTGTCACCCGGAAGATGGACGTGCATGTCCACCAGGCCGGGCATCAGGAATTTGCCGGAACCCTCCACCACGTTCGCGTCCGCGGGAATGGCGATGCTCCCCGTCGGGCCCAGGGCTGCGATGCGGTCGCCCCGGACCAGCACGGTCTGATGCTCCACCACGCGCTCGGTGTCCATCGGTATGACGGTGACGTCCCGGAACGCCGTGACGGGATCCGGCTGGCTGCCGGCGAGCAGGAGAAAGGCAAGGAGGGGGTGGTACCGCACGCCTTGAATCATACGACGCGGGACCGGGCCACGCCCTAGGCGCGCGCGGTCTCTTCCAGCTCCCTGCCGCGCGTCTCTGGCAGGACGGCCATGATCAGGACCAGTGCGGCGATCACCGAGATCGAGGTGAACGACACCGCCGTGCCCCAGCCCACGCGGCCGGCCCACCATCCCACGACCGCCGGCGCAACGATGTAGCCGATCCGGCCGAGGAGGTTGTTAGCCCAGGCGAACCCCGCGCCGCGCATGTCGGTTGGGAACAGTTCGGCGTTATACCCGTTGAGTAGCGCGAGCACTCCGCCCACCGAGAAGATCGCGGTGGTCATCGCCATCGTGAGCGGCCAGAACCCCGTCAACTGGTAGGCGGCGATCACCGACCCGGCGAGGAGGAGGTAGATGAGCACGGCCGATGGCCGCCGCCCCCATCCATCCATCAGCTTCCCGAAGCTGAAGACCAATGGCAGGCTCACGAGCGACGCGATCATGATCGCCTTGGCCACCTGCGCGTCGGTCAGCCCCCCCTCCGTCAGGGCGTATTCCTTCCAGAAGAACACCGCGCATTGCGTGCAGACGTAGGTCAGCGACCAGATGACCGCGAGCTGGACCACCCGGCGCCGCTGCGGGGTCTTCCAGATGGCGAACAATCCCGGGCCGGCGGGTGCGCCCGTTCCCGAGCGCACCGCCGCGAAGCGCGTCGTCTCCTGGAGCCCGCGGCGCGCGAACGCCAGGAGGATGAGCGGGACCACGCCGACGAAGTAGACGCCGCGCCACCCCCAGGCGGTCTTCAGCATGATGGGCACCACGCCCGCACAGATGATGGAGCCGAGAGTGCTCCAGCCTTGCAGGATGCCCACCGCGAGCCCGCGCCGGTCCGCGGGGAATTCTTCCGCAGCGTAGACCATCGCCAGCGCCCATTCGGCGAGCAGGAACACGCGGGCCAGCAGCTGCCAGGCCGCGAAGTCCCAGATGCCGCGGGAAAAACCCGTCATGCCGGTGAACAGTGCGTAGCCGAGGATGGTGGCCATCATGACGGGCCGGCGGCCCAGGCGGTCCGCCAGCCGCACCACGCCATACGCCGCCACGGTTCCGAGACCCGTGATGGTGACCAGGAGGCCGCCCTGCGCCTCGGACAGGCCCATGTCCGCGCGCAGGTTCGGGAGAACCTGGCTCAGCGCAAAGAAATCGTAGCCTTCGAAGAACGTCGCGGCGGAGAGAAGAACGAGCAGCTTCCGTTGATACGGTGTGAAGCTCGCCATTGAGCTCGGAGCAGGTTGGGTTGAGAGGACCGTTCCCCTCTCCCGTCAGGGAGAGGGGCTAGGGGAGAGGAGCCTACATGCCCGGCGGAATACCCCGCTTGAACCGGACGTACGCCCACGCCATCGGGAAGATCAGGACGCCGGCGGCGACGACCGTCAGGCCGATCAGCAGCGCGGCGAAGAACTGCGAGCGCGAGTAGCCCTCGACCGCGCGGAACAGCGCCGAGTCTTCGCGGGCGGCCAGCACGATCATCGCGGCGCGGCCGCTGTTCCCGAGGTCGAGCATGGCGGCTTTTTCCGCGCCACCCGGCTTCAGGTCGGACATCACATCGCCCAGCAGGCGCGAGTTGGTCGCGTCGGTGGTGGTGGACTGGAGCGTCTGGAGATCATTGCGCAACGCAGTCGCGATGCTGTCCCGCAGCCGCTTCTGCGCGGGGAAAGCAACATCCTTCTCCGGCACCACCGCCATCTGGCGCCAGACTTCCAGCGCCGCATTGTACTTGTGCAGGGTGCGCATCGTCCGCTGGCCGTCCGCAATCGCCAAGCCCGACTGGCCGAGCATGACCACGTGGGCGATACCGACACCGACGGCCGCGATCAGCGCAACGGCCGCGATCGTGAGCGCGACGCCGGGACGGGGGCCTGTGTAGTACTGGTTGAGGGCGATGGCAAGCGACGAACGCCCGGAGGACATGCGAGGTTGCGTCATTCCTGTTCCTGGGATTGTATGGGGTTCAGCTGGACTGCGACCAATTGCGCGGTAACGCTATGCCTTGGCCCGCATTGACGCAAGACTGTTCTCGCCTACACGCTTCTCCCTGACCACCGACACAAAACGACCGGGGTTTGCGATGCGATTCGGAGTGTTGTATCTCGCCACCGGCGTGGTTTTCGCCGCATGCAGCGGCCCACGCACGGTGGGCATCACCAACCGCGCTGCCATCAGCAACCGGGTGTCCGGCCAGGTGGCGGTCTGGGCGCGCGCGCTCAATAACCGGTCGCTCGATACCCTGGCACTCCTGTACGAGCCCCGCCGGGATCTCCGGTCCGTCTGGCCCGATGGGACCATCCTGCAAGGCTGGACGGCGGTGTCGGCCCGCTGGAAGGCGTGGCTCGACAGCGCGAGCCAGCTGAACGTCGTCGTCGGCAACCCCGAGGTCGAAGCGCTCGCCCCGCAGGCCGCGGTCTCGTCGTTCACCGCCACCACCGATGTCGTGGCCGGCGGCGCGCGGCGCCGTGAGTCGCAACGCGTGACGCAGGTGTGGCGACTCGACGAGGAAGGCCGCTGGCGCATCGCGGTCGAGCACCGTTCGAGTCTCCCGCCGGCGCTCCCGTAACACGACGCGCCCGCCGGCGTTTCCCGCTTGTGTACGCCGGTCTCCGTTTGTATTGTGTGCCAACCCACTCTGGAGGCCCGGCTAGTGTCGGACCCCTTCCTCAGCTCCGATGATTACGGGGAGCGAGCCCACCAGCTCTACAACGAAGGCCGTTACGACGAGGCGATGGAAATCCTTCGCGACGGTCTCGAGGTGTATCCCTTCGCCGTCGATTTGCATGTAGGCCTCGCCTACGCGCGTCTCGCGCGCGAGGAGTTCGCGTGGGCCCGCCAGAGTTTCGAGGAAGCCCTCGCGCTCGATGGCGACCACGAGGACGCGCTTACCGGGTTCGGCGAAACCCTGCTCAAGTTCGGGCAGCAGGAACGCGCCATCGGGTGCTTCCAGCGGGTGCTGGAGCTGGGGTTCCGCGAGGACCACGATCTCGTGCTCCAGATGGGACGCGCGCTCTTCCGCGAGGGGCTCATCGAGGCGGCGCGCGGTTTCTTCGCGCTCGGCGTCAAGCACCACGGTGAATCCGCCGAGGCGGCCGCATGCCTGGGGTATGCGGTCCACCGCCTGGGCGAGGAAGAGGAGTCGGTGAAGTGGCTCCGCCGGGCCATCGAGCTGGAGTCGGGGCACGCCGAGGCGCGCATCTACCTGGCCAACCTGCTCTACGACCGCGGCGAATACGACGCGGCGCTGTTTCACTTCGAGCGCACCGAGCCCGCCGATCACGTGGAAGAGCTGGCGGTCTGGCGCCTCATCGAGCTGAAGAAGTCGGTCTATCGCCTGCCGACCGACGACCCGGAGCTGGTGCCGTGGGTCAACCGCCTCCGTGAGTTCGTCGAGGAGCAGGAGCCGGAAGACCAGCTCCTCGACGAGGTGGAATCCACCCAGCCCGACGGTTCCATTCGCGACCCGCGCCAGTTGGAGCTCTTCGGCGCCCTGGTGTCCGAGGTGCGGGGCATGCGCCGCCCGTCCGCGAGCGACCTCCATCGCGTCACCACCCCGGACGGCCTCACCTACAACGGGACCTGGGAAGAGATCGTCCTGCAGATGCGCCGCGACGACCGGCAGTGCTCGGGCGAATCGCTGAACGACTACATGGAAGAAGTGTCCCGTCGCAACCAGGCAGTGACCGGGATCGTCATCCCCGCGAGCGATGCCGAAGCCTTCGTCCTCGGCAGCGCGGCGGCGGGGTTGCTGAGTATCGTTAGATAGACGGGCGGACGGGCAGACGGGCGGACGGTCGGGTTCCTCTCCGGCCGTCCGTTTCGTTTGAAAAGGATCTATCCTGGAGAGCGATGACTAACCTACTGGACCGGATAACTGCCCGTCCGCGCGTCCGCCCGTCCGCCCGTCATGTGGACTAACTCCATCCGCCGCACCGTTCTTCCGAACGGTCTCACCGTCCTCGTACACATGGATCCCGCCGCGCCCGTGGTGGCGGTGGTGACCCACGTGAAGGCCGGTTACTTCGACGAGCCGGACGAATGGGTCGGCATTGCCCACGTGCTCGAGCACATGTTCTTCAAGGGGACCGCCCGTCGCGCGCCGGGGGACCTCGCGCGCGAGACGCAGCAGCTCGGCGGCTACCTGAACGCATCCACCATCTACGACAAGACCGTCTACTACACCGTGCTGCCCGCGGCCCCCGGCGCACTCGAGCGGGCGATGGACATCCAGGCCGACGCCCTCATGAACGCGGCACTCGACCAGGGCGAGCTTTCGCGAGAGCTCGAGGTCGTGATCCAGGAAGCGAAACGCAAGCTCGACAACCCGGGCGCGCTCGCCACCGAGACGCTGTACAAGCTGCTCTTCAGAGTGCACCGCATGCGCCGGTGGCGGATCGGGACGGAAACGGGCCTGAGGCAGCTCGACGCGGGCGCCCTCCGGGCGTACTACGCGAGCCGCTATGCCCCGTCGCGCACCATCATCGGCCTGGCAGGGAATCTCGACCGCCGCGAAGCCGTGGCGCTCGCGCGGAAGATCTATGGGGGCTGGAAGGTGAAGCCGGGAGAATTTGAGGGCTCGCCGCCCGAGCCTGATGAGCGCGAGCCGCGCATCGAGGTCCTGCACGGTGACATCCAGCGCGCGCTCGCGCTGATCGGCTGGCGCACCGTTGCCGAGATGCACGAGGACGCGCCGGCCCTGGACGTCGCGGCGGCCATCCTGGGCTCGGGCCGCGGTTCATGGCTCTCGCGCTTCGTGCGTACGCCGGGCCTGGCCGCCGCCGCCTCGAGCGGCCACTACACGCCCACCGAGGTCGGTGTCTTCGACATCACGCTCCAGGGCGATGCGGACCGTCTCGATGAGGCAGTGGCCCGCTCGTTGGAGCTCGTTGCGCGGCTGGGCGCCGACGGGCCCGACGAGGCCGAGCTGGTGCGCGTGCGGTCCCTCGTCGCCATGCGCTGGGCCCGTGCATTCGAGACGGTGGATGGCCGGGCGGCGGCCGTGTGCGAGTTCGAGGCGCTCGGCGGCTTTGGCCTGGCTGACGAGATCTACCAGCGGACGCTTGCCGTGACGGCCGATGACGTGCGGCGCGTCGCGGACGCGTACCTCGCACCCCCGGTCGCGTCGGCGGTCTGCTACCTCGCCCGGGGCGGGGAAACCAGGTTCGCTGCCCCGGGCGCATGGCCCCCAGCTTCCGCGACCGGCACGTCGGCCGCGTCGCCGGTGGTGGAGCTTCCGGTGCTCGGCCGGGCTGGACGGCGAGTCGGTGAGGACGCCGTTCACGGGCCCGTGCTGCATCACCCGCTCAAGGGTTGCGACGTGCTGGTGCAGCAGAAGAAGGGAAGCGGCCTGGTGACGCTGGCTCTCTACGTCCCCGGCATGCACGACGAGGAGGACCGCGACTCGGCGGGCCTGTCCTGCCTGCTCGCGCGCTCCTCGCTCCGCGGCGCGGGCGGGCTGTCCGCCGAAGAGCTGGCGCTCGCGGCCGAGTCGATGGGTGGCAGCATCGGCGCCATGTCCGGCATGGATGGCCTGGGCTGGAGCATTACCGTGCCTGCCGCCGAGCTGTCGAGAGCTGCGCAGCTGCTCCGCCTGGTTGCGCTCGAGCCCACGCTCGATCCCGCCCAGGTGGAAATCGAACGGGACCTCCAGGCCGCCGATGCCATGCGCGTCCGCGACGACATGTACCGCTACCCGGTCCAGGGCGCGCTCGGCCTGGCTTTCAAAGGCGACCCCTACGGGTTACCCGCACTCGGCACGCCCGAAACCCTTCGCGCGCTCGATCCCGCCCGCGTGCGTGGGTGGTCCGAGGCCATGGCGTCGCGGCGCGCGGTGCTCGTGGCCGTCGGTGACCTGAAGCCCGCTGCCCTCGGCAAGGGCGCGGCGCATCTCGGGGGCTGGCCCGGCAACGCCGCCGACCGCCGCATCACGGTGCCACGGTTCCACGCGGGGTCGGGGGCCGAGTCACGCGAGAAGGCGCAAACCGCCCTCGCGCTGGCGTTCCCGGGGGCCGCGTCGAACGCGTCCCGCCGGTTCGCGGTGGACGTGCTCACCGATTTTCTCAGTGGCCTGGCGGGCCGCCTGTTCCAGCTCCTCCGCGAGGAACGCGCGCTGGCATACACCGTGACCGCCTACCCGTGGACCCAGAGGCGCGGCGGCAGTGTCGTCACGTACATCGCCACATCGCCGGAGCGTGAGGCCGAAGCACGCGAGGCCATGCTGGCCGCCCTGCGCGACGTGGCAGCGGGCCAGGTGAGCGAGGAAGAGGTGGAGCGCGCGCGGAACTACGCGGCCGGCCAGGTGCAGATCGCGCGCCAGGCCTCGGCATCGGTCGCCGGCGAAATCCTCAGCGCCTGGGTGCACGACCTCATCGACGAGCTGCCCGAGCTGCCCGACCGGCTCCGCGCCGTTACCGTGGCCGACGTCGTGCGGGAGGCGGAGGAAGTCTTCGGCGGGGCACATGCGGAATTCGTCGTACGGGGGGAGAAACGCTGAACGGCGGTACCGTCTCCGGTTCCCGCCGTTCCATGGCCTGCTTAGTATTCGATGTGCGTCGCGCCGCCAGGCTAGAACATCGACATAGCGAGGAACGACCGCAGGTTGTCGTTCGTGATGCGCAGCCGTTCGCACAGCAGCCGCACCACCGCCCAGAGCACCTTGTAGGCGATATCCCGGTGGAAATCCAGCAGCATCTCGAAGTCGGGCCGCGAAATCGTCATCACCGTGCAGTCGGTGTTCGCGATCGCGTCGGTCGAACGCTCCGAGCGGTCGAACACCGCCATCTCGCCGAAGCAGGCGCCCGGCTTGAGCACGGTCAGCGCTTCCTCGCCGGACCCGGGCACCACGCGCGAGATGCGCACGTCGCCGGTCACCACGATGTACAGCCGGTTCCCGGGCTCGCCTTCCTTGAAGATGGTCTGCCCGAACTTGAACGACTGTTCCTTGCAGATCTCGGCCACGCGGGCGAGCTCGTCTTCCTCCAGCGTGGAGAAGACCGCGGCGTTCTTGATCAGGCTCATGTCCATGTACACTCCCCGGTGCCCGGGTGGGTCGGCTGATGCAAGGTATCGGCGCACTGGATGCCCGGCAAGCAAGACCACGTGTTTGTCCCGACGTTCTGACCCATTCCACGGGGAAGACCATGAGAAGCGGATTCGTCGCGATCCTGCTGTCCTTCGTTGGTGCCATCTCTCTGGCAGCCCAGGACTTCCGGCCGCCCGAGGAAGACAGCGCACCTTCCAGCGTCTCCATCGGCATCACCGGCTTCAGCGCCCGGGTCGGCGCGGACCTCAAGGGCGCCAACCAGCTCGTCTCGAGCATCGCGGTGGATGTGGCGGATCTCTACAGTGACCGGATCCGCGTTCGTCCCTCGGGCGAGATCGGGATCGGCGGCGGTATCAACACCTACCTCGCCAACCTGGACGTCATGTACCGATTCATGCCGGATACGGAAAAAGCTGTTCCATACATCGGATTTGGACTCGGTCTCTTTGCGGTGAATCCCAATTGTGGCCCCAACCCGGGGTGTCCCAAGCTGTGGCCGACCTTTAGCCTGGGCTTCGAGCTCAATTTTCGTCCCGGCATCAACTGGCTGATCGAGTATCGCGGCGAAGACGCGCTGCGCCGTCACCGGTTCTTCGTCGGTCTCAGCACCCGCCGGAGCTAGGGCATGCCGGACCAGCGTATCGTGCGGCTGGACTGGGTCGGGGAAGGATCCCGCTTCCGCGGGGGCGTGGATGAGCCGGGGAAGCCCACCCTGGAAATCGATGCCAACGGCAAGACCGCCCCGGGACCGATGGTCACCCTGCTGCTGGCCTGTGCATCGTGCTCCTGCGCGGACGTGGTGGACATACTCGCGAAAATGCGCGTCACCCTGAAGAAGCTGTCCGTGCAGGTTGTCGGCGTCCGCCGGGACGAGCAGCCCCGGCGTTACATCGACATCAACTTCCGCTACCAGGTCGCCGGCGAAGGACTCGAACGGCACCACGCCGAGCGGGCGGTGTCCCTCTCGATGGAGAAATACTGTTCGGCCATCGCGTCACTCGCGCCCGATATCAAGATTGGTCACGAAATCGAGATTGGCTGAATCGATGGTTAGATGGTTGGAGGGTTGGGCGCGCGACCGGCTGACCATCCGACCATCCAACCATCCGACCATCGTGTTGCTTCTGCTGTCGTTTCTCTCCGTCAGCTCCGTGCACGCCCAGCTTACTCGTGACTTCCAGCTGCACGGTCTCTCGATCTTTTCGTCGGATCGGTTCTTGGGTGGCGGTCTTGGCTATGCCTTGCGCCCGCCGGGGCGGCTGCGTCTCGGTGCCACGGTGAGTGCAGGACAGATGGCCGGCTCATTCGCCGGACGCGGCGAGGCCTTTGTTTCTTTCCACCTGAACCCGGGCCGCGAGACGGGGTTTGCCCCCTACGCGAGCGCGGGTCTCGCCGGGGCCCTCGCCGGATCCGACGTGCAGGGGTATGTGCAGGTTGCGCTGGGGCTCGAGCAACAACCCGGTCGACGGACCGGGTTTTTTGTCGAGGCCGGCCTGGGCGGCGGCTTTCGCGTCAGCGCCGGCTATCGTTTCAGGAGTGGTTCAGGAATCAGACGTAACTGAAAACACGATCTCTGAGGGAACCCGCAGCACTCTCTTCTGGTTCTGATCCCCTCTCACAGGGAGAGGGGTCGGGCGAGAGGTGAGGCTAGGAGTTGACTGGCACTCCGGGGCGCTGAATCACGGGGCGGCAATACGTTTCGCCCAGGCGGCGCAGACCGGTAACCTCTTCATCCGTAAGGTCTTCGTACCGTTCGCCGATGTAATCCATCGTATCGTCGAACCAGTCCTTCTGGTGTTCTACCGCAGCCTCGAGAACGCCACAGCGGAGAATGTGGCTGAAAAGTTCGTCGCGGGCCTGGTCGAGGATGCTGGGTGCGGCTTCTCTGCGGGGTGCGCTCTTCTGTTTGGCCATTCAGTGTCATCCCTTCGGGTTCGGTTTTGCCTTGTAGGGGTAGCAATGTAAAAGGCCCCGGGCGTTCCGCAAAGGCGTCCCGGTGCACTTATCTTAAGCTATAACGCCTGCAATGATCCGCAGGTTCCCGAGGTACCTATGCACAATGACGAGACGTATGGAGACGACCGCGCCCAGAGGCTGGTAGAGCTGCTGCGCGGTCTCGGTGCCCGGATCGCCGCGCTGAAAAGCGACGGCGAACTGCTGTTCGCGGGTCCCGAGTTGATCAAGCTGATGGGTGACGCGCGCAGCGAGCTGTTCCATTACGAAGTGCGTGCCACCTACGATACCCCCGAGGTTGCCGACAGCCGCCGCATCGTGGAAGCGGCCCAGCAGAGCAGCGAGAACCTGGACTTT
>CAMDCH010000014.1:0-20783 GCA_945889655.1 bacterium HR33 | reverse complement strand
CACCGACACCGACCGTCTCAAGCGCCGCGTCTCCGCGCTCGCCGAGCAGCGCCCCGCCGTCTACCGGATGCTCGACCCCAATGGCCGGGTCGTCTATGTAGGAAAGGCCAAGCGCCTGCGCGCGCGGCTCCTCTCGTATTTCCGTGATGACGATCCAGACGAGCGCCATACCCACATTCTCTCGCTGACCGACCGGATCGAGTGGGACTACCAGCCTTCGGAGTTCGCGGCGTACCTGGGTGAGCTGCGGCAGATCCAGCGGTACCGTCCGTACCTCAACATCAAGCTGAATCGTGTGCGCCGAGTGGCGTTCGTGAAGGTGTCAGGCGGAGACGCACCCAAAATCTTCGCGGGGAGCCGGACCGGAACCGCTGAGCGGCTTTATGGTCCCCTTCGCGGCTCGCGCTACCTGACCGACGCGGTGCGGGTGCTCAACGACATGCTCCAGCTGCGTGACTGCTCATTGAACATGCCGGTGATGTTCGCCGAGCAGGAGGACCTCTTCGACGCGCCGCGACGGGCCGCCTGCATCCGGCATGAGCTCGGCACATGCGCGGGACCGTGCGCCGGGCTCGTGAGCGCGCCGGCCTATCGCCGCCGGCTCGATGAGGCGCTCGCGTTCCTGGAAGGCCGTGAGATCGCGCCGCTGGACCGGGTCGTGGCGGAGATGGGCTCTGCGAGTGACGGCCACGCGTTCGAGCAAGCCAGCCGGTGGCGAACACGGTTCGAGCTCCTCGAATGGCTGCTCGCTTCCCTCACGCGGGTGCGGTCCGCCATCCAGATGCTTTCGTTCGTCTACCACGATCCGGGGACCTTCGGGGACGACCGCACGTACGTAATCCACCGCGCCAGGGTCCGCGCCTCCGCCCCGACGCCGCATACGCCCATCGAGAAGGAGGCGTTCCAGAGCGTGCTCGCGGAACATCCGATAGCCGAGGATGCCGTCGGTCCACTTCCTGCGGAGCACGTGGACGAGATGCTGCTCCTGCTGAGCTGGTTCCGGCGCCACCCGGGCGCATTGCGCCGCACCGAGCCGCTGCTGACGGCATGAATACGAAACAAAACGATTGGCGAATTGGGCTGCGAAGCGGTAGGATGAGCCAGGAGGTCCTCATGAAATCCCGACATCTGATGGCTCTTCTGGTGATCATGGCCTGCGATGACGCCACTCCCCTTCCGGTCACCATAGGCACCGTTTCGCTCTCTGCGGCGGAGCGCAGCGCATGGCCTGCGGCGCCGCGGGTCACGAGCGGTTTTTCCGTGATCACGATTGAGGGACTTGTCTCCCCCGCTTGTAGCGCCCCGGCGGGGCATGCTGAACGCAAGGGCTCGGAGGTGAGTCTTTGGATCGATGTACCGGGGGCATCCAATGCCTGTCCTGCCGTTCTCATCCGTGACCAACCTTACCGCGCGGTCATGTACCTCGAGCCTGGCCAGTATCAGTTTCAAGTCTCGGTCCGGGGGAACGCGGCTTACGACATCCCGGTAGCGGTGCCCTAGCGCGCCTTGAGTGGCACTGCGCATGGCCAAGCTCAAGACTCAGCCGACCCGCGCGAGCGTCGCGGAGTACATCGCCTCGCGAGCCAACCCACAGCAACGCACCGACTGCCGGGAGCTGATGGCCCTGTTCCGGAAGGTCACCCGGAAACCCCCGAAGATGTGGGGACCCAGCATCGTTGGTTACGGCTCCCAGCCTTACACGTACGGAGAAATGCCACTCGCGGCCTTCGCCATCCGTGGCCGAGACCTGGTAGTCTACCTGTACGCTGAATCAGCGAAGCAGAAGTCTCTGCTGGCCAAGGTTGGCAAGCACTCGATGGGCAAGTCCTGCTTCTACTTCAGGCAGCTCGCGGATCTTGATAAATCGATCCTGGAGAAGCTTGTCGTTGGTTCGATCGCGGAGTTCAGGCAGCGCTTTGGGTAGGACTGTGTTGTTCGAGCCATACATCGTATGTACATTAGGAAATGGCGATCCGCTTCGAATGGGACGTCCGCAAGGATGCAGAGAACCAGCGGAAACACGGCGTATCCTTCGAGGAAGCTGAGACCGTCTTCAGTGACGACGCCGCCCGTCTCATTGACGATCCGGATCACTCATCCACCGAAGACCGCTTTGTTCTTCTCGGCCTAAGCATCCGCTTGCGTGTCTTGCTGGTCGTTCACGCATACTACGAGAACGACGAGGTCATTCGGATCATTTCTGCTCGCCGGGCCAACAGGCAGGAGCGAGCCCCGTACGACGGGAGGTGGGCACGATGAGGAAGCAATACGATTTCTCGAAGGCGCGACGGAATCCCTACGCCGCCAAGCTGAAGCGGTCGGTGACCATTCGCCTGGACGCAACCGCCCTCAGCTACTTCAAGGACCTCGCGGGTGAGTCAGGCATTCCTTATCAGACCCTGATCAACCTCTATCTCAGGGATTGTGCTGCCCATGAGCGTAAACTCGCCCTTGAGTGGAAGCCCAAGAGGAAGGGTGCAGCCTAAGGTGCCGCAGCCATGAGCCGCGCACAAGCGACCGTCGTCCTCGACGGCCACATCATCGATTCCCTGATCCTTCCCAAGGTTTTCGACACCATCCTCGCGCTCGGCGGCACCTTCGATCTGAAAGAGGTCCAGATCGGCACGAAGCGGGAGGAACCGTCGCACGCCAGGATACAGGTCAGCGCCAAGTCCGCCGAACAGCTCGCCATCATCCTCAAGTCCATCCAGCCTCACGGTGCGCACGTTGAAGGAGAGTCTGACTGCGCGGTGGAACCCGCACCGAAGGACGGCGTGTTCCCGGAAAACTTTTACGCCACGTCACACCTGCCCACGCAGGTCAGGCTCAAGGGCAAATGGCTCGACGTCCAGGATATCGAGATGGACCTGGGCATCCGCGTGGATGCCGCCCAGTCATCTGCCACCACCGTCCCGATGAACGACGTACAAAAGGGCGAGCTCGTGATCACGGGACGCGTGGGCGTGCGCGTCTTCCCGCTGGAGCGGCCGAAAGGCCGCGACGTGTTCAGCTTCATGCAGGCCGAGGTCTCGTCCGAGCGGCCGAACACGTACGCCATCGCCGACATCGCCGAGCGCATGAAGACGCTCGCGAAGAATCGCGAAGCCGGCAAACCCGGCAGTGACGTGCTCCTCACCGGTGGCCCCGCCATCATTCACGCCGGCGCCCGCGACGCGCTGGCGTGGCTCATCGACCAAGGCTTCATCAACGTGCTGTTCTGCGGCAACGCGCTCGCCACGCACGACCTCGAGGCCGATCTCTACGGCACCTCGCTCGGCTACGGCTTCTCGGCCGGCCACGCGGTGCCGCATGGGCACGAACATCATCTTCGGACCATCAACCGCATCCGCGGCATCGGCAGCATCGAGCGCGCGGTGGAAACCGGCGTGATCAAGACCGGCGTGATGGCCGCCTGCGTGCGCCGCGGCGCGCGGCTGGTCATGGCGGGCTCGATCCGTGACGATGGTCCCCTGCCGGGGGTCATCACGGACTCGATGGAGGCGCAGAAGGCGATGCGGGCGGCGCTGCCCGGTGTCGGCCTCGCGCTGCTGGTGGCCACCACGCTGCACTCCATAGCCACGGGGAACCTGCTCCCCGCCACCGTGCCGACCGTCTGCGTCGACGTGAACCAGGCCGTGCCCACCAAGCTCGCGGACCGTGGGACCTTCCAGGCTATCGGTCTCGTGATGGATGCGGCGTCCTTCATGCGCGACCTCGCTCGCAACCTGGGGTGGACCGGGTGACACGCCTGCTGGTCTGCCCGCCCGATTTCTACCGGATCGATTACGAGATCAATCCGTGGATGAAACGGGAGAACGCGGTAGACCACGGGCGGGCGGTGCAGCAGTGGAACGGGCTGATGGAGGCGCTGGCGAACCGGGTGAGCGTCACCCTCGAGCGCATGACGCCGGTGGATGGCCTGCCCGATCTCGTCTTCACCGCCAATGCGGGCGTTGTCGTCGACGGCAAGGCTGTTCCCAGCCGCTTCATGCATCCAGAGCGCCAGCGCGAGCAGACCCATTTCGAGAAGTGGTTCACCGGGCACGGTTACGAGCTCGTCCTCCTGCGTGACGGCGTCTACTTCGAGGGCGCGGGCGATTTCCTCGGCGGACCTGACCTCTGGCTGGGCGGCTACCGCAAGCGCAGCGACATCGACGCCTACGCCCAGCTTGCGGAGCTTTTCGGCCGGGAGATCATCCCCGTCGAGCTGGTGGACGACCGGTTCTATCATCTCGACACCTGCTTCTGCCCGCTGAGCGGCGGCCACGTCCTCTACTATCCGCACGCCTTCGACGGTTACGCCCGCGCAGTCATCGCCGAGCGCGTGGACGAATCACTCCGGCTCGTGGTTCCGTTGGCCGAGGCGCTGCGATTCGCGTGCAATGCCGTGTGCGTGGAGAAGAAGGTTGTGCTACCTGCTGGTTGCCCGAAGACGATGAACCTGCTCGAGCGCGCGGGCTACGAGCCGGTGCCGGTGGAGCTGGATGAGTTCATGAAGGCGGGCGGGAGTGCGAAGTGTCTGACGCTGGCGCTGTGACCACGGTATCCGGAGATCATCATGCTATGGTACGAGTACGTTGCACACTTCCTCGGGGGGGCGTTCCTCGCGAATGCGCTCCCCCACCTGATCGCGGGAATCACCGGCCAGCGGTTGCAGAGCCCGTTTGCATCACCGCCATTCAGGGGACTGTCCTCGCCATCGGTGAATGTTGCGTGGGCGCTGGCCAACCTCGCCTTGGCCTATTTTCTGCTTCTGCGAATGGGCCCGCTCGACCTCCGCAACTGGTCTGATGCCAGCGTCAGTTTTGTCGGGTTCGGTGCAATGGCCATTCAGTGCTCGCGCTCTCTCGGTCGCCTTCGCGGGAAGAGCTTGGACTGATATGGTTCAGCAATCCACCCTCCTTGCGCCGCGCCAGCTCGCGCTCGCAGCTTAAGCTCATCCCATAGGGCGGTTCATGAACCTTCCTTACCGCAACCGCCCGCCACATACCGCCTTCCCGGAGCCCACATGACGCGCACGGTCTTCCTGTCCGCCCTGGCCATCGCGAGCATCGCTCCTGCAAGCGGCGCGCAGCAACCGGGCACCGCCGGTCCTTACCGTGTGCTCGCGAGGGCGAAAGTCGGCGGCGAAGGCGGCACCGACTACATCCACGCCAACTCGCTCGACGGCAGACTGTACATCACGCGCAACGCCGTTCGGGCCGTGGCGGCCACGGACAGCACCCCGGCAAGAGAAGCGGTGCCTGGCCGCGTCACCGTCTTCGACCTCCAGACGCTCAAACCTCTTGGCGAAATCCTCAACGGCGGCGGCAACGGCGCCGTCGTGGACGCGAAGACGGGCCACGGCTTCGCGAGCAGCCACCCGAACCTGACGATGTTCGACACGAAGGCGATGAAGATGATCAAGGAGATCGACCCGAACGTGGGGAATCCGCCACCGAATACCCAGTTCAGCGCGGACGGCATCTACTTTGACCCGTCCGACGATCGCGTCTACATCGGCAGCCACCCCACGAAAGAGCTCATCGTCCTCGCGGCCAAGGACGGCGCCGTGCTCGGCAAGATCGACCTGGGAGGCATACCGGAGCAGACCATTGCGGATGGCAACGGAACGCTCTATGCGGTGCTACAGGATTCAGCGGGCAGCGTGGCCGTCGTGGACCAGAAGGCGATGAAAACGACGGCGCACTATCCGTTCGGCGACGTGGGCCGCTGCAATGGGTTGGCACTCGACGTGAAAAACCGGATCCTGTTTGCCACGTGTGCGCTGTCGCGCACCGCTGGGCAGCCGCCGCAGCCCATGATGATCGTCCTCAGCGCCACTGACGGAAAGATTCTCGCACGACTGCCGCTCGCAGGTCCTTCTGACGGCGCGGCGTTCAACCCACAGACGATGGAAGCGTTCAGCTCGCACAGCAACGGCACGCTCACGGTCATCAGGGAGAACAGCCCCACGAGCTTCGAGGTGGTCCAGAATCTCGAGACGATGCCTGGCGCGCGGACGCTCACGCTCGACCCGAAGACGGGCCACATTTTCGTCATGAGCGTGGAACGTGGGCCGGCGCTCCCCACGCCGGCCGGCGGACGTCCCGCTCAGGCACCACCGATTGCGGGCTCCTTTACTGTCCTGAGGATCGGGAAGTAGAACCTGGGGCAGGGTCGGCATTGGAAGAGCTCAGCGCTTGACCGCTTCTTGACCGTCGTCGTTCATGCTCTACCATGCCTCGGACACCTCCTGCGGCCGTAGTGGTACTGACCACCTTCCTGCTGAGCGGCTGCGGGGGAGGCTGGCACCGAATTGAGCTGCGCCCTCACACCACGCTCTCGGCGCGGCAACAACTCCAAGTCTGGAAGTCAGGTCATTCCCACGTATTCCATAGCATCCGCCTGGCCGATAGCCTGCTTTCAGGAGTTCCCTACCACCGCAGCCCCGATTGTGATAGTTGTCGAATCATCATCCCGTTGGGTGAGGTTGATTCGGTGCGTGTTGGCAATATGGCTGCCGGTCTTATTCGATCGGTTCTCTTGGTCAACGCCCTTCTTGGTGGCGTCTACATTGGAATCTGCGTCGTCGAACGCGCATGTTTCTCACCTGACTAGCGCGCGGCCTGAAATCAACTTTGAACCGCAAACATGAGTCTCAGGGGAAATGGCATTCCTCCGGGGTAGCAATTCCGCCTTCCTTGCGCCGCACCAGCCTGCGCTCGCACCTTAAGCGCAACTCCGTTAGGCGGCGCTAGTCCCACAGTTCCAACTCCATCGAGGGAGGATCAGATGCGAGCACTCTTTGCCCTGCTGGTCATCGCAACCCTAGTCCGACCGGACACGGCTGCGGGCCAGACCTGGACCGCCGAGCAACAGGAGATCTGGCGCCTCGAAGAGCAGCAATGGAAGATGGGCGCCGCGAAGGATCTGACGTGGATTGAAACCATGGTGCACCCAAACATCAGTTTCTGGGACGTCGACTTCCCGATGCCGCAGAACCGGGCCTCGTTGTCGCGATGGGCGAAGTACGGTACTTCGAACAGCACTGTCCTCGAACAGGAACTCTTCCCGATCTCAGTGACCATCACCGGCAACGTCGCCGTTGCTCAGTACCGCTACCGGGTCGCCTCCGAGAACTACAAGAAGGAGCGGGAGGTGACGACCGGTCGCTGGACGGATGTGTTCATCAAGGAGGGTGGCCGCTGGCTTTTCATCACCTGGGCTGGCGGGGACAATCCGAAGAAACCCTAGTTGCGACACCGAAAGCGACGCCTAGCATGGCGTGACCTATCGGTCCACTGGCTCACGTCGCCAATGCCTGTGGCGTCGCGGCCGTGAACAGTCCGTGACAGCGCCGAAGCTCTGATTTGTACCGTTCCTCCTCCACCGGAGATTACGTCCATGGACTCCAAACGCTTCGCGATGGCAACGCTGGTTGGCGGGGTCGTGCTGTACGCTGTTGGCTATCTCATCTTCACAATGGCACTCGGTGCGTTCTATGCCGCGAACGGCGGATCGGCCACCGGCGTGAATCGCGACGAGGAAATCATCTGGGCGATGGCAGTCGCCAACCTGGCATACGCGGTTCTCATTGCGTTCGCGATGGGACGTCGCGCGCCTGCCTCGATCGGTGAAGGCGCCATGATCGGCGCAGTGGTTGGCTTCCTGATCTGGTGCACGGTCGACTTTGTGCTGTACGGCAGCACCAACATCGCCAACCTCACGCGAACCCTGGTCGACCCGCTTCTCGAGATCGTGCATGGCGGGATCGCCGGCGCTGCAATGGCCGCGGTGCTCAGGCCGAGGCCAACGGCTGCGCGGACACCAGCGTGACTACGCCATGATAACGACGTCCTGACCCGGAGGGCACATGAGATCGGCACGACAGATCGCCCCAATCGTTGCCGTCATGTTCGCATGCGCGGCGCTTCCCATCTCAGCCCGAGCGCAAACCGGCACGGCGGCCATCGTTGGTGAGGTGGTCGACAGCTCATCCGGGCGACCCGTGTCGCAAGTGCAGGTGAGCGTTTCAGGGACATCGCTGCGGGCCGTTTCCGACCTGGCGGGCCGGTTCGTCATCCGCGACGTCCCGCCTGGCGTCCACGCGGTGGAAGCCCGGCGCATCGGCTACGCGCCGATGGTTCGCACGGGCATCGTTGTCGGTGCGGGCGAGCGCATCACGCTCGGCCTCTCGATCCAGCCGGCTCCCTTCCGGCTGGCCGAACTCACGATTACTCCCGGCTCATTCTCCTTCCTGGATGCCGGGCCGGCGGGCCTGAAGACCATCTCCCGCGAGGACATCCAGGCCGCGCCCTTCGGCGAAGACCTGTTTCGCGCGGTCAACCGTCTCCCGGGACTCGCCTCCGGTGACTACGGGGCGCATTTCTCCATCCGCGGCGGCCGGCAGGACGAGACCCTGATCCTCCTCGATGGTCTCGAGATCTACGAGCCCTTTCACCTGAAGGATTTCAACGACGGCGCCCTCAGCATTATCGACGTGGAGACCATCGACCGGGTCGACCTCCTCACGGGGGGATTCCCGGCCCACTACGGAGACAAGCGCAGCGGCGTGATGAGCATTACGTCGAGAACGCCAAATCGCGACGGTACCCACGTCAGTGCCGGGGCGAGTTTCTCCAATGCCCGGGCTTTGGCCGAGGGCACGTTTGGCGGCGACAAGGGCTCCTGGCTCCTCTCGGGCCGCCGCGGGTTCGTGGACCTGCTCCTGGGCATCATCAACAAGAAGGAAACCAAGGCCCCCACCTACCAGGACTTCTTCGGCACCGTGCGCTACCAGGTCCATCCGAACCATGGATTGGCCCTGCACGCCCTGCACGCGAGCGACCGGTACCGCTTCTCCATCCTCGGGACCACGGGGTTCAACGATTCGATCCCGACGGTGGAAGCCGCGGACAACGGCTACGGCAACTCGTACGCCTGGGCCACGCTGCGGTCGCTCTTCGGCGCCCACCTGTCGGTGACGACCCTCGCCTCGGCCGGCCTGGTCACAGCCAGCCGCAAGGGCGACGAGCATCATGCCAGCATTCCGCTCGAGCTGTACGGGGTGGAAGGGTCGCGTGACTTCAACGTCCTCGGTCTCAAGCAAGACCTCAGGTTCCAGCCGTCCAACAGGATGGTGTTCGACTGGGGCTACGATGCGCGCAGGATGCACGCGATGTTCGACTGGACGAATCGCGTCACCCAGAACCCCGACGATCCGACGCCGGACACGACCGGTTACTACCCGCACGTCACCCGCCGCTCGACGCGAGCCAATGGCTGGACCGTCGGTGGGTACGCAAGCAATCGCCTCCAGGCGTTCGGGCCGGTCTCGCTCGAGGCCGGGGTTCGGTACGACCAGGCGAGCTACACCGGCGATAAGGACTGGAGCCCGCGGTTCAACGCACTCCTCAGGCTGTGGAACCGCGGCACCCTTCGCGCGGGATGGGGGCTCTATCGCCAGCGCCAGGGCATCGCCGACGAGAATGCGTTTGACCGCCTGAACCGGTACTTCCCCTCGGAGCTCTCGAGACAATGGAACGCGGGGCTGGAGCTGGAGCACCGGTACGCGGGCGGGGGCGCGCTGCGCGCGGAGGCCTACCACAAGACCGGGTCGCACCTGCGCCCGATCCTCAGGAACTGGAAGAGCGGGTTGAACGTCTTTCCCGAGTCGGCGGAGGACCGGATCCTCGTCTATCCGGAGGAAACGACATCGAAAGGCCTGGAGATCCATCACGAAGGCGGCCTGGGCAAACGACTCAACCTGCGCGCGGGGTATGCCCTGGCGTTCGTCGAGGAACGCGTGAGCCGGATTGACCAGGTCAACGACCCGCTCACGCCGCCGTTCGCTTCCACCCACCCCGGTCCGCAGGACCAGCGGCACGCGCTCAACGTGGACGTGACGTACAGGCCCAACCGCAACTGGTCCCTGACGACCGCCTACACGTTTCACAGCGGGTGGCCGTTTACCGATGAGATCGGTGTCCCCGTGACGAGGAGGAACGGGACAATGGATCTGGCGGTCAGGCCAGACTCGCTTTACGGGAGCCGACTCCCGCCGTATCACCGGATGGACATGCGCCTCACGTGGCACAAGCAGACTGGCCAGAGTGATTGGCGTTTCTTCGTCGAGGTGATCAACCTGACCAATCACCAGAACGTGCTGGGCTACGATGTGTACCGGGTCATCGATGCAAACGGCGCTTTGCGCCTCCAGCGCGATCCCGAAACGTGGTTCTCGATACTTCCCTCGCTTGGGGTGAGCTGGAGTCGGCGCCTGTAGCGACGACCGGTACTGGAGGGCCGGCTATATCCGCCTGAAGCCGGCGACGAAAACCCTATTTTTTGCGCCCGCCCACCGGGCCGGATAGCTGAACCAGCCTTGCCCGGGGCGGGATCCCCGGCTCCAGCTCCATGATCCCGACTGACGGCTTCAGGTCAAACCGCGGCGCCCCAGCTGAGCCTGGATTCATCACGGTGACGGTCTTGTCCACCAGCTCGAGCAGCGGGCGGTGGGTGTGGCCGAAGATGATGATTTCTGCGGAAGGAAAAGCAGAGTGGAGCTTGGCGGGAGTTGGGCTGCCGAACTGGTCGCCGTGGGTCACCGTCACATAGAAGCCGTCGAGCTCGAGCTCTGCCACCTTGGGCAGCCGGCTTCGTATCTCCGAATCATCGACGTTGCCGTGCACCGCCGTGACCGGTGCCAGGGCCTCCAGCTCAAGCAGGATGTCCGGTGACCCGACGTCCCCCGCGTGGAGTATCCGATCCACCTGCGCAAAGACGTCAAGGACCTGCGGGTGAATCTTGCCGTGCGTGTCGGAGATGATCCCGAGGCGCACAGGCCTTCAGCCCTTCCAGCGGGGCGCTACCTCGATCTTCAGCCCCATGTGGTCCACGATCCGCTGGACCATGAAATCCACCAGGTCGTCCACCGACTTTGGCTGGTGGTAGAACCCGGGCGCCGCCGGGATCACGGTAGCACCCGCCTCCGTGGCCAGGGTGAGGTTCCGGAGATGCACCAGAGACAACGGAGTCTCGCGGGGCACCAGGATCAGGGGCCGGCGCTCCTTGAGTTGGACGTCCGCCGCCCTTTCGATGAGCGACCGGCTGCTCCCGTGTGCTACGGCCGAGACCGTTCCCATTGAGCAGGGGCATATGACCATCCCGGAGCACCGGCTGGACCCGGAGGCGGGAGCCGCCCCTCGATCCGCATCATCGAATACCTGGATGGACGACCAGTCCCCTCCCGTGGCGGCTTTTAACTCGGTATCCGATGCCACTCCCCCCTCCAGTTCCAGCAGCCGCCAGCCGTGCCGGGATATGATCAGCTGGACGGGGACATGTCCCCTGGCCAGCACGTCGAGCAACCGGATGGCATAAGGACCACCCGATGCTCCCGTTATCCCCAGAACCCAAGGGTCAGTCACCGACCGCCGCGGTGGTTGGGGGTCGGCGACTTGACCGGGTGGCTCGGCGGAGCCTTTGGGGGCACGCGCTGCTTGGACTTCTGATCCTTGGGCTGGTTCTTCGCTGACTTGGGCTGATTCTTTCCCGTCTGGGGAATCATAGACATCTGTCCGCCACCATTCCGCCCAGGATTACCAGGCTCATTACTCCGTTCATGGTGAAAAAAGCCGCATTCATGCGGGAGAGATCCCCTGGCTTTACCAGCTGGTGCTCCCAAGCGAGAATAGCGGCAGCCACTACTACTCCTGCGTAGTACATCCATCCGAGTCCGGCCCCGTATCCGAATGCGACCAGGCCTAGTATCGCTAAGCCATGTAGCGACTTAGCTACAAATATGCTCCGCGTTTCTCCTAGGAGCACCACGGCGCTTTTCAACCTGTGCTCCCGGTCGAACAGCTCGTCCTGAAGGGCGTAGAACATGTCGAACCCGCCCACCCAGAGGAGCACAGATACGGTTAGGACAACCAGTGTCCACCAGGGCGTGCTCCAGGACCCCGTTATGGCCAGGTAGCCACCCACCGGGGCGATCCCCAGCGACGCTCCGAGCCACAGGTGGGACCAGCTGGTGAACCGCTTGGTGTAGCTGTAGGTCAGTATCCAGGCCAGGGCCAGCGGCGACAGGTAGAGGCAGAGGGGGTTCAGGAAGCCGGCGGCGGCTACAAAGATCAGGCTCGCCACGGCCACGGAGACCATCGCCTGGACCAGGCTGATCCGGCCGGCTGGTATTTCCCGGTCCCGGGTCCGGGGGTTCAGGGCGTCGTGCTCGAGGTCGGCGATCCGGTTGAAGGCCATGGCGGCGAAGCGGGCCGAGGTGAAGGCCAGTGTCACCAGCAGCACCTGCCAGACCGTGACCGCCGTCTGCCGGGAGGCATAGATGGTCCCGACCAGGGCAAAGGGGAGCGCGAAGACTGTGTGGGGGAGCTTCACGAGGTTCATGAAGCGCACCAGCACCGACTCCCCTTCGAACGTCTGCCCCTCCCTGCTCCCGGGCAGCCCGATCCCCCTGGCCTCGGGATCGGCCTTCAGGTCGGATCGCCAGGCGGCGGTCTTCCTTGCCATCAGCGCCCGCCTTCCGGTAGCTGGATCCCCATCTCAGCCCACATCGCGTCCACCTTTGCCTTGGTGCCGGCATCCATCTCTATCAGCTCCGGCCAGTCCCGCGTGAAGCCTTCTTCCTTCCATTTCTTCGTGGCGTCGATGCCCATCTTGGACCCGTAGGTAAATGCCCTCGAGGCGTGATCCAGCACGTCCACCGGCCCCATCGTGAACCTCACGTCCCGTTCCGGATCGATGTTGTTGAGCGCGATCCACCACGCTTCGTCCGCGTCTTTCACGTTCACATGCTTGTCTACCACCACGATCACCTTGGCCAGCGACATCAGCCCCATGCCCCACAGCGCGTTCATGACCTTCCACGCCTGGCCGGGATACTGCTTGTCGATACTCACGAAGACGAGGTTGTGAAAGATGCCGGGCGCCGGCATGTGGTAATCCACGATCTCCGGCACCGTCATCTTCAGCAGCGGGAGGAAGATCCGCTCGGTGGCGTAGCCGAGGTAGTAGTCCTCCATTGGCGGCCGCCCGACGATGATGGTCGGGTAGACAGGGTTGCGCCGCGACGTGATGGCGGTGACGTGGACCGCCGGATACAGGTCGGCGAGCGAATAGAACCCGGTGTGGTCGCCGAACGGCCCCTCGGTGACCAGCGGCTCCGCGGGATCGATGTACCCCTCGATGACGATCTCCGCCTCGGCAGGCACGTCGAGGTCCACGGAAACAGCCTTCGCCAGCGTGACTGGTTTCCGGCGCAAGAATCCCGCGAAGATGTACTCGTCGATGTTCGGCGGCAGCGGCGCAGACGCCGAGTAGACCGACGCCGGATCACCACCCAGCGCGATGACCACCGGCATCCTCTCACCCCGCTCGGCCATGTCCCGCCAGTGCGCCGCGCCCACCTTGTGGCGCTGCCAGTGCATCGCGAGCAGGTCGCGTCCCAGCACCTGCACCCGATACATCCCCACGTTGCGGGTCCCGGTCTTCGGGTCGCGCGTGACCACCTGCGGCAGCGTGATGTACGGCCCGCCGTCATCCGGCCAGCAGGTGATGATCGGCAGGTCCCGCAGGTCCACTTCGCTCCCGCGCCGCACGACCTCCTGGCAGGGCGGCGTCCCACCGACGAGCTTCGGGGGAAACTTGGCCAGCTCGAGGAGCTGCGGGATCAGCGCCAGTTTCTCGCGCCACCCTTCCGGCACCTTCACCTTGATCATCCCGGTGATGCGGTCGGCGATATCGTCCAGGCCGGGCGTGTTCAGTGCCAGCGCCATCCGGGAGTGCGAGCCGAACAGGTTGATCGCCACCGGGATCGAGCTCACTCGACCGTCCGCGAGGACGGGTTTCTCGAACAGGAGTGCCGGCCCGCCACCCGGGCTCTTCATGCAACGGTCGGCGATCTCCGTGATTTCACGTACGACGGATACCGGACGGCTGATACGGACGAGCTCGCCCGCGCGATCGATGGCGGCAATGAAATCGGCGAGGCGGTCGGTCACGGGAACGGTCACGCCCGTACTCCCACGTGAAGGGCCGCGATACCAAAGGAGAGCAGGTCGAAGGTCACGGTGGTGAATCCGGCCCGGCGCATGTGGTCCGCGAGGGCGGGTGGTGAAGGAAAGCGGTCCACGGAATCTGGCAGATAGGTATAGGCGGTCGTATGTTTCGACACGAATCGGCCGACCAGCGGGAGCACGCGCCGGAAGTAGAATCCGTACAGCGGCCGGATCGGCCAGGTTCGAGGAGTCGAGAATTCCAGGATTGCCAGCCGACCGCCGCGCTTGAGCACCCGCGCGATCTCCTCGAGACCTCGATCGAGGTCCACCAGGTTCCGGATCCCGAACCCGACCATGCACCCATCGAAGGACTGGTCCGGGAACGGCAGATCGAGCGCGTCGGCCCCGACGGCTTGCAGCCGGGCCGACTTTCCTCTCCCGAGCTTGAGCATCGGCACCACGAAATCCGCCCCCGTCACCTGCCCCGCGAATCCGCGCTGGCCCGCCAGCTCGGCCGCGAGGTCCAGCGTGCCGGCGCAGAGGTCGAGATACGCACCCGCGGGCCGCTCGGTCCAGTGCAGCGAGCGGACGGCGCGGCGGCGCCAGCGTCGGTCGGTGTTGAGGCTGAGAACGTGGTTGAGGAGATCGTAGCGCGGAGCGATGGCCGTAAACATCTGCCGCACATACGACCGCTTCGCGTCGCCGCCCATCTCGCTCGTGATCGGGGGCGCCGGCGTCATAGGGGCGAAACTTACCGGCGCGCCCGTTAGCGCGCGACCCCGATGACATCCCCCGCAGTGCTCTTGTCCCTCACCGACCAGGAGGTGGTCCAGCGCGCCCGCGAAGGCCACGAGCCGGCCTACCGCGAGCTGCTGCGCCGGTACGAGCGGCCGGTCTTTTCGCTGGTCTACCGCATGGTGCGCGACCGCGAGCTGGCGGAAGACCTCTCCCAGGAAGCCTTCGTCAAGGCGCTGAACGCCATCGAGAGCTATCGCCCCGAGTACAAGTTCTCGTCCTGGATCTTCAAGATCGCGAACAACACCACCATCGATCATATCCGCAAGCGCGAGCTGGACACGATCCCCATCGAGGGTGCACGCAACGCCACCACCCCCGACCGCGCCGAAGCCACCGCCCTACAGATCGAAGACAAATCTGAAAGCCCGCTGGCCGAGATGGAGTCCCGTGAGCTGGGGTCCGCCATCGAAACGGCGATCGGCAACCTTCGCCCCGAATACCAGTCCTGCATCCTGCTGCGACATGTCGAAGACCGTTCGTACGAGGAGATCGCCGAGATCCTCGACCTCCCTCTCGGCACCGTGAAGACCTACATCCACCGTGCGCGCGCCGAGCTGAAAGAGGCGCTGGAGGACCTGCGCGAATGAAACCGGCCCACGTGCCATTCGTAGGAGTTTGAGTATGACCGAACACAGCGAATTCAACGATCCCGCTACCGACGCGGCCCTGGACAGGGAACTCCTTGCCCTGAAACGGTTTACGCCACGCCCAGGGTTCGACAACCGGGTGATGGCGCGAGTGATCCGGCGCACACCGGTTCCGGCCCCCGCGGCGCGGGCGGTACGCATTCCTGCCCGGAAGGCGCCTGCCACTCCGCGCCGCCTCTGGTGGACGGCGGGACTGGCGGCCGCTGGTTCCACGGTATGGACCGCTGCCGCCGCGTCCTGGGCGACGTCTGGTGGCTGGGCCGCTTCGTCTGCCTGGCTCGCGGTGAACGTTGCGGATCCGTTGCGGGTGGCGACGCTCCAGGCGGCGGGAGCCGCGGGGCAAAACCTCGCTCAATTCGGCGCCACGGCCTTCGACAATCTTGGCGCCGGTGTCTTTGCGATTGCCGCGGCTGCGGCGATTACTCCGGTCCTCAGTGCATGGGGACTCTTCCTGACCATGAAACAGCACAGCAGCAAGAGGATGGCTTATGCGGTTCGCTAATCTCTCGGTTCTTTCGGTCGCGGCCGCAGCAGTGGCCGCCATGTCGCCGGCTATGGCCGGGGCACAGGCACCGTCGGTGGTTGGTCACTCGGTGGACGTCGCGCGTGAGCGGGCGTCCCTGGAGCTCCAGCTTTCCGACAACAACGTTGTGAAGGTGTCATTGGCGCACGGCGCGCTGCTGGTCAACGGTCATCCCTCCGGCTCCTATGCCGACGGCGGACCGCTCGACCAGGCGTGGCGCGCGTTCCTCGACAGCGCCGCCGGATGGAGCACCTCGGCCGTTGTGACCGCCACGCGGAAGTGGAAGCTGGCGGGCATGACGGGTCCCGAGCTCGACGCCGGGCGTTCCATGGTGAGCGCGATGACCTCGCTCCAGGGCGTGCCGGTGGAGGCGGTAGAGATCGAGCCGCCGCTGCCGCCCGGCGCTCCCTCCCGGTTCCGGGTCCAGGTGGACGAGCAGCCGGTCGTCATCCAGGATGGTGGCGTACCCCAGTCTTCGTTCGCCGGCGTCGGGCCGCTGTTGGCCGGCCTCGTGGGATCGTTCGTGGCACTCGCCTGCATCGCCTTTGGCCTGGTGTCGTTCGCGCCCAGGAACCTGGACGTGGTCTCCGACACGGTGCAGAACTCGTTCGGGCGGTCATTCCTGGCAGGCCTCTTCGCCCAGCCGCTCCTCCTGCCCGCGCTCGCGACCATCATCATCGGCCTGGTGCTCACGATTGTCGGCATCCTGGCGATCCCCTTCGCCATCATCGGGTTCGTGCTCGCCGTGGCGCTGGCTGTCGTGGGTGGCTACATCGCTGCCGCCCGCGCGATCGGCGAGATCTACCTGCGCCGCAAGATGGCGCGCGGAATCATGGTCTCCGCCGACCCGACCTTCCGGGCCGTCGTGGTGGGCCTGGGCGGGCTGCTTCTCATCTGGGCGCCGTTCGCCCTGCTGGGCTGGATCCCGGGCTTTGGCACCGTGCTGTTCGGCGCCGCGTCCATCTTCACATGGGTGATGGCGACCGCGGGCCTGGGCGCGACGATCCTTTCACGTGCCGGCCTGCGGTCGGCCTATGGCCGCCAGGTAACGCCGCAGATGTCCGGCGAGCTGTCCTGGTCCACAGTAGACGAGATCGCCCCATCACATCGCGCGGGCGAAGGGAGTCCTCGATGAAGTACGTCATCCTCGCCACTGCCCTGGCGGCCGTTTCGGCCGGCCCGCTCGCGGGCCAGTCGTTCCGCACGCTGTCCAACTCCCGGCAGGTGAGCAAGGAGACGTCGCTGTTCGTGAACGTGGAGTTCGCGGCGGGGCGGTTCCGCCTGGGCCGTGATGCGAGCGGCGCGCTGTATCACTCGAAGCTCGCGTACAACGAGGATCGTTTCCGGCCGGTGCTCGACTATGCCGATGGCGACCTGCACGTCGGTATCCGCACCAACTCCGGAAAGTCAAACCTGAACCTGGACAACCACGAATACGACAAGCAGTACATGGAGCTGAACATCTCACCGAAGGTTCCGGCGAAGCTGGATCTCACGTTCGCGGCGGGCGAGGCCGACCTCGACCTGGGCGGGCTCAATCTCTCGAGCGCGCTCATCAAGACCGGCGCGAGCAAGAGCAATGTGGATTTCTCGGTGCCGACCACGGGGACCTGCGACCACCTCGAGTTCCAGGTGGGGGCCGCGGAATTCCGCGTCGAGCGGATCGCGAATTCCCGCTGCCGCGACCTCGACTTCTCGGGCGGCGCGGGCGACCTCACGCTCGATTTCACCGGTGACTGGGGCTCCGTCACCGCGGTCAATGCTGACATCGCCATCGGCGTGGGTTCCCTGAAGCTGAACCTCCCCCGCGATGTCGGGGTCGAGATCCAGATGAACAAGTTCCTGGCGAGCTTCGACCGCACCGGCCTCGTGAAGCGGGGCGGGTCGTACTATTCGGCGAACTGGGAGAACGCAGCAGTGCGGATGCACATGGACATCACGGCCGCGCTGGGGAGTGTGGACATCGCGTGGAAGTAGACGGGCGCTGGAAGTGAGAAGTGAGAAGGGAGAAGTGCGTGGTGCGTGGTGCGTGGTGCGTGGAACAGAAGGGGCGACACGGGCGGGACGGCGGGGAGCGAGATGGTGAGGTGGCCGGGGGTCTGGTGAAAAGGAGCTAGCTCAACAGTTCGGTCCACTCAGTCAGCGTTTCACCAGATCCCCGGCCGCCTGCACCATCGAGCATGCCCCGCCGTCCCGAGTACCATCTTCACTACCCTGTCAGAATCGGCAAAGCGACGGATTTCGTTCCAACTACTTCGACAACCCTGGTCGCCATCTCCGCGAGGGCCTTTGCCGCCGGCGAGTCCGGCTGCGCCACCACGATCGGCTTCCCCTCGTCAGCCAGGTCCGCGACCCCGCTCTGAAGCGGGATCTGCCCGAGCAGCGGAACCCCGACTTCACTGGCCAGCTTCTGCCCCCCGCCTTTCAGGAAAATCTCGGTGCGCTCCCCGCAGTGCGGGCAGGCAAACCAGCTCATGTTCTCCACGATACCCAGCACGGGCACGTTCACCCGCTCGAACATTTTCGCGCCGCGCAGCGCGTCGCCGACCGCTACTTCCTGCGGCGTGGTCACGATGATGCCGCCGCGGAGCGGTACCGCCTGGGCCAGCGACAGCTGCGCGTCGCCGGTGCCGGGCGGCAGGTCGACGATGAGGTAATCCAGCTTCCCCCAGTCCACGTCCCGCAGGAACTGCTGGATGATTTTCGTGATGATGGGGCCGCGCCAGATGGCCGGCGCGTCGCGCTCGATCATCAGGCCCAGCGACATCACCTTCACGCCGTAGCGTTCCAGCGGGACGATGCTCGACCCGCGAACCTCCGGTTTTTCGGTGAGCCCGAACATCCGCGGGATGTTGGGGCCATACACGTCGGCATCCATCAACCCCACTCGCGAGCCGCGCCGGGCCAGCTCCACCGCGAGGTTGGCCGAGACGGTGGACTTACCCACGCCGCCCTTGCCGCTCGAGACGGCCAGGATGCGCCCAAGGCCGCCGAAGTCGGCGGCGGGCTGGGGTGGCGGCGGGGCATGGCTGTGGGTGTGCGGGGCGGCCGCACGAGGCGCGCCGGGCGGCGCCTTCGGCTCGGTCACGTTGATCTTCACGTCGCGCACGCCCTCCACTTCGCGGAGGGCGGAACGGATGTCACGCACGAGCCCGGCGGGATCGTCCGACGAGAGCAGGAAAGTGAAGGTCACGATACCGTCGGAGCTCACGGCCAGGTCGCGCACCATGCCGGCCGAGATGACGTCGTTCTCGACTCGCGGATTGCGGATGTTGGTCAGCGCGCCGGCGACGCGGGCTTCGAGAGAGTTAGGCATGACGGAAGGTACTATCTCGTGCCGACGAACTCGCGCGCGGCCTTCAGCACGGCAGCCTGGACGTCGGCCAGTTTCCCCTCGATAGAGGCACCCGCCGCCTTCCGGTGTCCGCCGCCCCCGAATTTCGCCGAGAGCGCGGCGACGTCCACGTCCCCCACGGAGCGGAAGGAGACCTTGATGCGCCCGTTGGCGAGCAGCCGGAACAGCAGCGCGAGGCGGGTGCCGCGGATGGACCGTGGGAACTCCACGATGCCTTCGAGATCCTCGGGGTCCACGCCGTGGCGCTCGAGGGCGCCGGGCGGGACGGTGACCCAGGCAATTCCGCGATCGAATTCCACCACCAGCGTCTGGAGGACCTCGGCGGTGAGCCGGATCCGGCCTTCCGTCGACGCTGCGTAGACGCTGGAGTAGATGTCTTCGGGGCTGAGCCCGTGCTGGAGCAGGTGCGCGGCCACCTGGAGGCAGCGCGGGCTGGTGTTGCTGAACCGGAACCCGCCGGTATCGGTCATCAGCGCCACGTAGAGGGCGCACGCCGCGTCCGGCGGCAGGGTCCAGCCCAGCGCCTGGCCGAAGTCGTAGATCAGCTCGCCGGTCGCGCAGGCGGTGGAATCCACGAGGCGCGGGCCCGCCGGCAGCGTGCCGTCGGTGGTGTGGTGGTCGATGCAGATCACGGGAACACCGCGCGCGGCGACTGCGGGGCCGAGCTGACCCAGGCGGCCGAGATCGGAGATGTCGAGCACGATGATGGCATCGGCCCGCTCCACGTGCTTGAGCGCCTGGGGGGTCTTGTCCGCGTGCTCGATGCCGCGCAGCAGGAAGCGGAAGCGGTCGGGGAATGGCGTGGGATTGGTGATGACGGCGCGCACGCCGCGAGCGGCGAGCAGGTGCCAGAGTCCCACCTCGCTACCGCAACCGTCGCCGTCGGCATTCACGTGGGTCAGCAGCGCGACCCGCATGCCGGGCTGGAGGATCTTCGCGATGGCCCGGGCGGCGGCCCGGTGGGCGGGGGCAACCGGCACACCCTTGCCGGTGGACTTCTTCCTGCGAACGACCGCTTTAGGCATGGGTCAAGATAGAAAAGGCGGGAAGCAAAAGGGAGAAGGGCGGCTGCCCTTCTCCCTTTTCAGCCTTCCCTCTACTGCGGAGCGTTACTTGCCCCCAGGGTCCTGCGCCAGCTTGCTGTGCTTCTGACTGTAGGCAAAGTAGATCACGAGACCAATCGCGAGCCACGCCAGGAGCCGCAGCCAGTTGGTCCAGCCCAGGCCGTAGATCATCGCGCCGCACACCACGATACCCAGCGTCGAGACGACCGGAACCGCCGGCACGCTGAAGCCACGCTTCAGCTCCGGCCGCTGCACCCGCAGCATCCAGACGCCGGCACAGACGAGGATGAAGGCGAACAGCGTGCCGATGCTGGTCATCTCGCCCACGATGTCACCCGGGATGAAGCCCGCGAACAGCGCCGTGACGACGAAGAAAATCATGTTCGACTTGTACGGGGT
>CAMDCH010000013.1:0-21606 GCA_945889655.1 bacterium HR33 | reverse complement strand
CAGAGCATCGTCACGGCAAACCAGCCTGCCCAGCCCGCCGAATCGAGCGGCCGCCGGAATCTCGAGACGTAACCAGCATTGAGCTGGTCCGCTCCATCCTCGGCGAGATCATGATGCCAGAGCGCGGGCCGGACCACGCGCGATGGATCACCACCCACCAGCGCGTATGGATCCTCCGGATTCGCCACGCAGATGGCGTCCACGTCCGCCGGAAACACATCGACGGCCGGTGCAGCGCCCGGGCCGAGGATCGCGCTTCCCGCCACGGAACCCCCGCTCTTCTCCACCGCGCGCCGCGCGCGCGCGATCAATCCCGCGTCGGGTCCCGCGATACCCCACCGGCCCTTCGGGGCCACGCCCGCGGCGAGCGCATCGAGGTACATGGCGTTGCTGGCCTGGACGTGGAATGTCTCGCCGCTGCACGCGGCGCGGAGCCTGTCGTCGCAACAACCGATGTTCACGTAGACCACGCGGCGCGACTCCGCTTCCCGGCTGGCCATCCCGCTCCAATCCGCGCTGCCATTGCCCACGATGGCGACAACGCCCACCTGCGCCATCGCGCGGACATTCTGTGCCAGGTTCTCCTGCGGCGCGGTGCCGCTGACAAGGATGAACTGGCGCCCGGCCGTGGCGGCCCGCCGGCGGGAATCTTCCGCGCCGAGCGCGGCGCCACAGGCCGCCGCAAGCGAGCGCGGCCCGGGACCCGGCTCGGCGAGGTAGCCGACGCGGAGCGGTAATCCGGAGCTGGGGCTGGTGAGTCCGAGCAGATTGCGATGCGGGAGCAGCAGCCCGAGTCCGGCGCCTGCGCCCAGCGAAAGAAAACGGCGGCGTGATATCACGCCGCCGGAAGGGGCAATCATCGTGCCGGTCGTGGATCAGCGCCGTCCCGACCGCCAGTCGGCGTACCGCTCACGTTTGGCTTCGAGGAACGCCACCCAGAAGTTCTCGCCCGCGTCCGTCCAGAGCTTGCGCAACGCGAAACCGCCCGCCGACGCGAGGCGGTAGAGCCCGGCATCGTCGTACTTGTACGAGTACTCGGTCCGCAGCATCTCGCCCCGCTCGAAGTGGACTGGCGTCCCCGCCACGTGGACTGACTGCGACTCCAGGCTCTCCAGGTGCATCTCGACCCGCGAGGTGTCCTGGTTGGAAAAGGCCCGGTGCCGGAAAGCCGACAGCTGGAAATCGGCGGCAAACTCCCGGTTGAGCCGCGCCAGCAGGTTCAGATTGAATGCAGCGGTGACACCCTGGGCGTCATTGTATGCGGCATCGAGCGCGACCATGCTCTTGCGCCGATCAACGCCGAGCAGGAGGCCGCCCCCCGCACCCACCGTGCGCCGGATGTTGCGCAGGAACGTGGCCGCCTCGGACGGATGGAAGTTCCCGATGGTCGAGCCCGGGAAGAACGCGATGCACCGCGGGGTCTCCGGCAGCGGCGGGATACGGAGCGGAAGCGTGTAGTCGGCGCAAATCGGCCGAACCCAGACATCGGGGTAGTCGAACGCGATCTTCCCCGCGACGCGGCCGAGCTGTGCGCACGCGATGTCCACCGGCAGATAGGCGGTGGGCACCAGGATATCGAGAAGCACCCGCGTCTTCACTCCGGACCCGCTGCCGTACTCGATGATCGCCGGGTCGGCGCCGATGAGCGCCGCCATTTCGTTGCCGTTGGTGTGCAGGATCTCGAGCTCCGACCGGGTCAGGTAGTACTCCGGCGTCTCCGTGATGCGCTCGAAGAGACGGCTGCCTTCCTCGTCATAGAAGAGCCTGGGAGGAAGAAACTTCGGCGTCGACGACAAGCCGCGCACAACCTCCCCGCGCAGCGCCTCATCTTCGAGCTGCGTCTCGGGGAGATAAGGAGGCGCGCCTGTGTCTGACATCGTCATACGCCTCCCATCGCCGGCAGCCGGACTGCGTTCACCTTGCATGTCCTCCCGGTCACGACGCGCGGAGCGGGAGGCCCCATGCAGGAGCTTGCAAGGACCGTGCGGGGGGAAAGTGTTGTGGCCATGCATCGGCACGGGAAGCGGACGCCCACCGTGGACTCGGCGCGGCAGGACTAGCTGGTGAACCGGACTCCGACGCGGTTACGCGGCCGCCAGCTTTCTCAGGAAGGCGTAACCGGTCGCGCGGGACGGCGGTGCCGTGGCCATCGTGATGCCGCGCTCGTACGCCTGGAAGAGGGCGGGATGCACGTAGTACTTCCGGCACACCGTCCGCGTGTTGCCCAGCCGCACGGCCACCTCGTCGAGCGCCCGGAGAATGGCCGCCCGGCGCGCGGCCTTGGTCTTCACGGGACCGATCCCCGCCAGCACGTCCGCGGCGATCACCGTTCCCGCCCACGTGCGAAAATCCTTCGCGGTGATGTCGGCGCCGGTGATTTCCTTGAGATAGTCGTTGATGTCCCCGGAGTCGATCGTCTGCCGCTTGCCGTGACCATCCACGTACTGGAATAGCTCCTCGCCGGGAAGAGACTGGCAGTGCTGCACCACGCGCGCGACGCGGGCGTCCGTGACTTCCACCGTGTGCTCTTTGCCGCTCTTACCTCGGAACGAAAACTTGAGCCTCGAGCCCACCACGCGCACGTGGCGATTGCGCAGCGTGGTAAGTCCGTACGACTTGTTCTGCCTCGTGTACTCATCGTTGCCCACGCGGATGCGCGTCGTCTCCAGCAGGCGGACGACGGTGGCCAGCACTTTCTCGCGCGGGAGCCCGCGACGCCGCAGGTCCACTGCCACGCGCCGGCGGATCACGGGAACCATGCGCGAGAAGCCGAGCAGGCGATCGAACTTGGTTTCGTCCCGGGCCTCGCGATAGCGCGGGTGGTAGCGGTACTGCTTCCGGCCCCGGGCATCGCGCGCGGTGACCTGGATATGGCCGAGCGGGTTGGGACAGATCCAGACATCGGTCCAGGCGGGCGGGATCACCAGCGCGCGGATCCGGTCCAGCAGGTCAGGGTCACGAATCGTCTTGCCGTCGGGCCCGGTGTACGTGAAGCCCTTCTCGGCCGGCTCCCGATGGATCCCGGGCATGCGGTCGCTCACGTAGCGGAGTCCCGCCGCGCGGGCGGACTCGACGTGTTCGGCGGACGGTTCGGGCCGGCGATCGACCTTCATGACGGGGAGGGGCGCAAGAGATATGCCCGGGCCTACAGGATGGAGCGTATCTCCGGTAATTTGCCTCTCCCCTTACCCCTCTCCTGGGGAGAGGGGAGGTCGTAACTGGGTATTTCCTAGGCGGAGGAAAGATGAGACGTTCAGTGTTCGCGTTGGTGCTTGGAATGGCGCTCGCCGGCGCAGGTTGCGCCGAGCCGCAGAAGAACCAGGTGCAGGTCCTCGACAATTCCTTCAGCCCCCGGACGGTGACCGTGCCGGTGGGAACCGCGGTCAACTGGAGCTGGAACGGGCAGGCCCCGCACAACGTTGTGTTCGCCGCCGGAAGCGGTCTTCCAAGCTCGAACGTGCTGAACGCAGGGGACTCGTTCGCAGTCACCTTCCCCACGCCGGGAACCTTCAACTACGAGTGCTCTCTGCACTCTGGAATGGTGGGGACGGTCATCGTCCGCTAGGGATTGCCACCTTTCCCGCCCGCGGGCATTCTTGAGGCGTCCCCGGCGGAGCCGGAGCCCCATGAAGTACACCCTCAAGGTCAACGGCAAGTCACTTTCGGTCGACGCACCCCCGGAGATGCCATTGCTCTGGGTCCTGCGCGACCTGCTCGATCTCCCCGGGACGAAGTACGGCTGCGGCGTCGCCCAGTGCGGAGCCTGCACCGTACACCTGAACGGCAGCGCCGTCCGCTCCTGCCAGACGCCGGTGTCCGCCGTGGGGAACTCAGCGGTCACGACCGTCGAGGGGCTGTCACCCACCGGCACGCATGCGCTGCAACGCGCCTGGGTCGAGCTCGACGTGCCGCAGTGCGGCTACTGCCAGGCGGGCCAGCTCATGTCGGCAGCGGCGCTGCTTTCAAGAAAACCAAACCCGACCGATACTGACATTGATGACGCCATGAACGGCAACATCTGCCGCTGCGCCACGTATCTGCGTATCCGTGAGGGCATCAAGCGCGCGGCCGTGATCGCCTCCCAGACCTCCACCTCCACGCCCCGTCCCGCCCCCGCCGGCGGCGGCGCCAACCGGTAGGAGGCACAATGACCGGCACAATGGTTTCCCGCCGCAGCTTCCTCCGCGTCACCGCGATCGCCGGAGGAGGGCTCATGCTGTTTGCGTCGCTCGAACCCGCGGCGGCATTCGGCAGCGAGAGCGAGTTGGTGGACTTCACCCCCAACGCATTCATCCGGATCGGTTCGGATGGATCCATCACGATCGTCGCGAAGAATCCCGAGATCGGCCAGGGCATCAAGACGATGCTCCCGATGATCATCGCGGACGAGCTGGGCGTGGACTGGAAGGATGTGAAGATCGAGCAGGCGCTGAGCGACCAGGCGAAATACGGCCGCCAGTTCGCCGGCGGCTCCACCGCGACACCCACGAACTGGGACGAGCTGCGCCGAGTCGGCGCCGCGGGGCGCCAGCTGCTGGTTGCGGCTGCCGCCGCCACGTGGGGCGTGTCCCACACCGAGTGCACCGCGGCATCGGCCACGGTCACGCATGGACCCACTGGCCGGAAACTCGGTTACGGCGCGCTGACCGAGAAGGCCAGCACGCTCCCCGTGCCGGATCTCAAGACCGTGACGCTGAAGAATCCCGCGGACTTCAGGATCATCGGCACGAAGGTGGGCGGCGTGGACACGCCGTCCATCGTCACGGGCAAGCCGCTCTACGGCATCGACGTGAAGGTGCCGGGAATGCTCTACGCGGTGTTCGAGAAGTGCCCGGTGTACGGCGGCAAGGTCGCAAGCGCGAATCTCGATGCCATGAAATCACAGCCGGGCGTGAAGCAGGCGTTCGTGGTGGAAGGCGGGACGGCGCTTACCGGTTTGCTGGGCGGCGTGGCAATCCTGGCCGACACCTGGTGGCTGGCGAAGACGGCGCGCGAAAAGCTCCAGGTCGCCTGGAATGAAGGCGCCACCGCGCAGCAGGGCAGCGAGCTGTTCGCCCGGCGCGCAAAGGAAATCTCGGTCCAGCCACCGGCGCGCTCGCTCAGGAAGGACGGGGACCTGGATGCCGCATTCGCGTCCGCGGCGAAGGTGGTCGAGGCCGGGTACTTCTATCCGTTCATTTCACACGCCACGCTCGAGCCGCAGAACTGCACGGCGCATTTCCACGACGGCAAGATGGAGATCTGGGCGCCAACCCAGAACCCGCAGCCGGGCCGCCAGCTGGTGGCCACCACGCTCGGCATTCCGGAAGCGGACATCATCATCCACATCACCCGCTCGGGCGGCGGCTTCGGCCGGCGGTTGCAGAACGACTACATGGTGGAAGCAGCGTGGATCGCGAAGACCGCCGGCGTCCCGGTAAAGCTGCTCTGGACCCGCGAAGACGACATGCGCCACGACTTCTACCGGCCCGCGGGCTTCCACTACTTCAAGGGCGGCGTGGACGCGGTGGGGAAGCTGGTCGCCTGGCGGGACCATTTCGTCACGTTCGGCGAAGGCACTTCTTTCGCCAACAGCGCCGGGGTCCAGCCCACCGAATTCCCCTCCCGCTTTGTCCCGAACTTCGAGCTGGCCACCTCGGTCATGCCACTGGGCGTTCCGACCGGCCCACTCCGCGCGCCGGGCAGCAACGGTCTCGCCTTCGTCTTCCACGGGTTCATCGACGAGCTCGCGCATGCCGCGGGACGGGATCCCGTACAGTTCCGCCTCGACCTCCTCGGCGAGCCGCGCAAAGTTGCGGAGCCTGACGGGCGTGCGGTCTACGACGCAGGACGTATGCGGGGCGTGCTGGAAGCAGTCGCGCAGCGTTCGGGGTGGGGAAAGCGCTCCTTGCCCAGGGGCACCGGCATGGGAGTTGCTTTCCACTTCAGCCACATGGGCTACTTCGCAGAAGTCGTTGAAGCCGCGGTCAGCGCCGACAACGCCATTAAGATCAACAAGGTCTGGGTGGTGGGGGACATCGGCAGCCAGATCATCAATCCGCTCAACGCCGAGCATCAGTCGCAGGGTGCGGCACTGGATGGGCTGAGCGAGGCGATGGGCCAGGAGATCACGATCGAAGCTGGTCGCGCGGTCCAGAGCAACTTCCACGAGTACCCGCTGCTCCGGCATGTAAACGCGCCGCCGGTAGACGTACACTTCGTGGTCACCGACAACCCGCCCACCGGCCTGGGCGAGCCCGCGCTGCCGCCGGTCATCCCGGCGCTGGTCAACGCGATCTTCGCCGCGACCGGCAAGCGAGTCCGCTCGCTGCCACTGTCAAAGGAAGGGTATAGCTGGGCATGAAGCGACTCATGATGGTGGTAGTGCTCATCACCGCCGCGGCGTGCAAGAACGATCCGAAGACGTACGCGGTCGAAGTCCTGGACGGCCAGTTCTCTCCCAGCAGTCTCTCGGTACCCCTCGGCTCGACCGTGGGATGGTCCTGGAACGGCGCGAATGAACACCAGGTCAGGTTCAGGGACTCCCAGGAGTCCGAGGTCCAGGTCATGGGTTCGTACGGCAGGCGTTTTGATACGCCCGGCACCTACCGGTACGAGTGCGCCGTCCACTCGATCATGGGCGGCGTCATCTTCGTCCAGTAGTAAAGTGAGAAGTGAGAAGTAAGAAGTGAGAAGTAAGAAGTGAGAAGTGAGAAGTGAGAAGTGAGAAGTGAGAAGGGGCGCCCACTCAGCGCCCCTTGTCTTTTCTTCTTACTTCTCGAGAACGACCTCGACGCCCGCAGGCCGTTCGGCCCCTGCGGCTGGCGGTAGCTGGCGACGACGCTACGCCGTTGAAATCAGGTTATCTGCCGCTTGATCCAGCCGATGAGCCGGCGGTCGGTGGCTTCCGGTTCTTCGTCCTCGATCTGCGGGAGCACTTCCATGCGCTGGCCCGAGCACATCAGGAACCATGTCGCCGTGCGCTCGACGGGGACCGGCGGAACCGGCGCGCCTGTCACCGGCTCGAGGCGCGGGTTCTCGTACGAGACGAAATGGTAGGCGCGTCCGCCCTGGAGGATCTGGCGTTGCTGGACCTTGTACGAGCCCAGGCTCGAGCGCACCCTGGCATCACGACGTTCTTTGGTCTTCATGATTTTGGCGGCCCCTTGGGTGAAGTTGGGACGCGGTTCTTCCCGCTGGTCTTCGGCGCGACGATCACATCTGCTGCCTCTACTTCACCTACGAAGAGCAGACCCGGGCCTTCGCGCCGGTATTCATAGGTCCGCTTCGGTGTGTCCGCGGTCGAGGCGATGGACACCCGCACAGACGCCTTTTCCCCGTCCAGCCACAGGGCCTGCCCATTCAGAGGCCCGCCCACCATGCGAAGGCGGTCGGCGGTCATCAGGAAGGGCCCGGTGAGGAGGGACGTGTGTGCATTGAGAGCATCCCTCGGGTAGCCGGGTTGCACTACAGTTGTTAAGTTGTGTGTATACAATATGCCCGTCTTTACCATGATTGTCAAGTCGTTGTGGCGCATCGAGATTCGGGCCGATTTGCCTCCCGGGAGCGACAAGTAATGGACGTGGTGTTGCTGATCAGCCAGAGACTGGCCGAGCTGGGCCTGGGGCAGCGGGATCTTGCCCGGGCGGCGCAGGTCACCGAGTCGTACGTCTCGCAGCTTCTTACCCGCCGCAAGGCGCCGCCGGCGCCGACCCGCACAGACATCTACGGCAAGATGAATCGCCTGCTCAAGCTACCGTCCGGGGAGCTCGCGCGGCTGGCGGAGCATGAGCACCACGAGCAGCTCAAGAAGGTCCTGGGCCAGCCGGCCCCGATGTTTGGAGCCGTGCGGGAGCTGATCCTGCGAAAGTGCCGGCCGGAGGACCAGAAGCTGGTGCGGAGCACGTTCGAGCAGCATCCCTTTGGCGACCTCGAGCGGCTGGTCACGCGGACCCTGCTGGAGGTGGTGAAGCAGATCGCGGCCGCGCAGCTGGAAAACGCGCCCTGGCTTCGCGAGGTCGCGCGGTTCCGTGGCGGGAGCTACGAGGAGATGCGGGTCCAGCTCCTGGATTTCCTGGATACCGACCTGCTCGAGGTTTCGGTGGAGCACAGCGTCGCGTTTCTCGAGCCCCTGCTTCGCGAATGGACCATGGACCTCATGACCTTCGAGCTCGAGATCAGGCTGAATACCCGGCTCGTGCCGGATGACACCCGCCGGTTCGGTTTCCGTGAGATCGGGACGGGCGCGGCGGAGACCAGCCCGGGGTTCGATGCATTCCTGGCGGACCGTGACATGAGCGGAACGGCCACGGAAGAGGAGCTCGCGTTTCTGCGGAAGTTGAAGCCGAGGGGGCGGGAACGGGCGGCGTTGTACTACTACCGGGAGCTGCAGAACCTGCGGGATCCGCTGCATTTCATGTCGGAGTAACCCACCTCCTTTCACCTTTCGCCTGCCCTTTCAATAACCCGCCCGTCATTCTGAGGCCCCAGCGCGATCTATCCCCTACTCGATCTTTCGGGGCCGAGGAACCTGCGGGGGCTGGGGCCCTCACGATGACGGGCGGGCTTTTAGGGAAAGCGGGTGAAATGTGTCAGGCGTAAGGTTTGGGTTTATATTATCCGGTAATACTTGTGCATACCGGAGCCGGCCGTGACTATCACTCGCATTTCCATCACACTCCCACGCGACCTCGCGCGCGCGATTGACGCACGGGCGAAGGAGCTGGACCGCTCGCGCAGCTGGGTGATCGCAGAAGCGGCGCGGCAGTTTCTTGCTCCCGTCACGTATTCGGTTCCGATCCCGAAGGTTACGAGGGTTAGCGAACCCACGCCGGTCCCGGCCGCCGAGGCGGTGGCCGATGCCCGGCGTCGTCACCTGCTGGCCGAGGCTGCGCTTCCGCCGGAGGAACGGGTGCGCAGGGCGGAGGAGCTCACCCGTCTCGCGCGCCAGGCGCATCCGCGCGCGCGTCGCCAGCAGATCATCGGATTCGACTCATATGAGGACTTCTACGAATGGAAGAAGGCAAACCGAATCCGCCCCTGAACCGGGGGGCCTTGCTCACGTCCGTCTGCCGGGCACTGAACGACGGCGGTGCGCGCTACCTGGTTATCGGGGGCTATGCGTGCATCCTGCACGGGTACGTCCGAACGACCACGGACCTGGACATCCTGATCGAGCGCTCGGTGGAGAACGCGCGTTCTGTCCTTAACGTCCTGTCCGAGGTCGGCTACGGCTTTGCGTCGGAATGGAGCCCCGAGGAGATCCTCACCAGGCCCATCACGCTGATCGGGGACGATCCGGCGGTGGACTTGTTTACGGTGGCCTGGAGTGTGAAATACGAGTTTGCCATCAACCGGTCCACGACGTTCACGATAGATGGCGTCACGATTCCGGTCGTAGGGATAGAGGACCTGATCGAGTCGAAGCGGACGGGGCGGGTGTCGGACGCCGAGGACATCGAGGCGCTGGAGTTGTTGAAGCGGTCGCGGGGAGGTTGAGTAGCGGTCCACTTCTTTTGGGGGTTCGAATGAAACGCTGTGGATTATTGCTCGCCCTGGTTCTGGCCTCGACGCCGCTCCACGCTCAACAGGCCGAGGTGGCAACCGCCATCCGCGGCGAGGCGGACAAGTTCATTGCCGCGATCGCCTCGGCTGACATCGACAAGTTCTGCGCCCTCTTCACGGAAGACGCCGACTTCATCTACGTCGATGCGGGACGCATCTATCCGGACCGGCCGGCTCTCCGCGCCGCGGGGGCGGGCTTCTTTCGCCGCATCAAGACCTTCAACGCCACCTGGGACTCGGTGAAAGTGATCGTGCAGGGGCCGGACGGCGGGACGTTTACGGGGAAGTTGCGTGTCCAGTCAGCGACGGACACTGCCGGGGTCGCGATCTGGCCGAATGGAAAGATCTGGACGCTGGCGTATCAGCGGCGGGGGGGTCGGTGGCAGATCATCCAGGCAAATGAGGCGAATGTGCCGGCGCCGAGAAGCCCGAGGTAGCGCCGGCGGATCACGTTCGTCGCCTTGTTCGGCGGCCAAGGCCGCCACTCGTCCCTCGCGGAGCTTACCCCGGGCCTGCGAGAGGCTCGGGATGACGTCGTTAGGGCGACCAGATCTCAGGCATACGCCATGCCCCCGACGACCACCAAAGCAGGCCGCCTGAACAGATCGATCAGCAGGGTTACCCCCGACTATTTGGCGCGGCTTCCAGAAGCTATCATCGTGTGTCATGCGTAACCCATTTGATCAATACACCCAGCCTGAAAACCGACTCACCCACGCACTAGCCTGCGCCCGCAGAACTTGGAGACGACGAGATAGAGGATGTTCGCCTCGCGCATCCGCTCAATCTCGGCTTCAAACTCGAAGAAGTCGAAGATGTCCCGCACGTTCTTCGAGAAGCCCTTGATGTAGCTGAAGAGGTGCTTCTCGATGTTGTCGGGATCGCCCTTCAACTTTTCGAAATCGAGGGGCGAGTGGTTGTGGAAGCGCTGGCCGGCAGCCTTGTTGAGGTGGGTGTCGAGGGCGTCCCCTTCCAGCTTGCCGCCTTTGCGCTTCTCGAATTCGGCCAGGACCTTCGCCTTGGTTGGTGCGAGCACGCAGTCAAACCTGCGGAGCACGGTCATGGGGAGCATGACCCGCTCGTATTGCGGCGGGCGGTAGGGCCCGCGCAGCAGGTCGGCGATCTGCCAGATCAGGTTCGAGAAATAGTTGTGGTCAGGCATTCAGTGCGTTGTGCCTCAGCACGAGGTTCATCTCGGGGTCGCTAGAAGTTGGGTGGGGTGGGCAAAAAACAAGAACGCCGGATAGGCGAGTGGCCATCGGAGCCGACGGCGGATCGAAGACAATCCGTGCCCTTGCCAGGCTCAAGATGGGGGAGGACGCGGATGATTGCGAGCGGACCGAGTACGAGGCCCGGGAACATTGAACGCGGCCAATTGGTGAAGGTTCGCTCTTACGACCTGTTCCACCCCCAGCACGACCGCGGGGTTGCCCCGAACTACCAATACCGTAGATATTGGTAGTTGGTTGGTATTTCAGGATTGCCGAATGTTGGCCGCACTCTGCGGAGGCCACGCCGTAAATACCAAGAACGAGACTATTGGTATTTAGCTGGTAGTTCTCCTCCCGACTGCTGGGGCAACGAATGAAGATCCCGGTCAAGCCGGTCGCTGTTGAGCGCCTGCTGGAAACTGTGCTTACCTCCAACAACTTCCAGAACATCATCCTGGGAGGAATTGGCCCCGCCCCCGCCGGAAAGTACCGGCCTTGGGACATTCTGAGGCACCTCCAGCCCCCGGCGGACTTTACGCCGGAGGAGTTTTGGCTCGCGGTCAAGCTGGCTCGCCAACCCCTCTATCAGCGGCTGCCTCTCAACGACTCGGCAGGCTCTCCCTTCAAGTTCCTGGTCTTCGATCTCACCCTGAAACTGTTGCACGAGATCGACAGGAACGCGAGCGGGGCGATCAAGGGAAGCGACCAGGTGACCGATCCGCATACACGGGATACGTACCTCCTCAAGTCCCTGATGGAAGAAGCCATTACCTCCAGCCAGCTGGAAGGAGCCTCGACAACCAGGGACGTTGCGAAGGACATGATTCAGAGGGGCAGAAAACCGCGGGACCGCAGCGAACAGATGATTTCCAACAACTATGCGGCAATGCAGTTCATACGGAAACTGCGGGACGAACCCCTGTCCCCGGCCCTGGTACTGGAGCTCCAGAGGATTCTCACGGAGAATGCCATCGACGAACCCGGCGCGGCGGGACGATTCCGGCGGACTGATGAGGACATCCTCGTTTCGGATGAGATCGGCACGGTACTCCACCGCCCGCCGCCCGCGAGGGAACTCGCCCGGAGAATGGAGCTGATGTGCCGGTTCGCCAACGACACGAGCGACAGTCCCTTCGTGCATCCGGTGATCCGCTCGATCCTGCTGCACTTCTGGCTGGCCTACGACCACCCGTTCGTGGACGGGAATGGCAGGACGGCGCGCGCGCTTTTCTACTGGTCCATGGCGAGGCAGGGGTATTGGCTATGCGAGTTCATTTCGATATCACGGATCATCAAGAAGGCACCGAGCAGCTACGCTCGCGCGTTTCTGTACTCGGAAACCGACGACAACGATGTGACGTACTTCGTCCTGCACCAGCTGCGCGTGATAACGCGAGCAATCGGCGAACTTCACGAATACCTGGCGAGAAAAGCAGACGAGCTGCGAGAGACACAGCTTTTTGTCAGGCAATCGGCCTCGGTCCGGAATCTCCTGAACCATCGCCAGTTGGCCCTGATCAATCACGGACTCAAGAACCCGGGATTCACCTACACCATTGAGTCGCATCGCAACTCACACGGTGTTCGCTACGACACCGCGCGAACAGACCTCCTCCAGCTGGCAGACCACCAGTTGCTGGAGCGTGGAAAAACTGGCCGAAAGTTCTGGTTCATGGCGCCGAAGGACCTTCGAGCGCGCCTGAGGAAACTCTAGAGCGTGCCGACGTCGGAACGTTGACGGCTCGTTGACGGTCGTCATCTGCCTTTGCGCCGAGTGGCAAAGAACGGCGCGGAGGGGTAGTGTGCATCATATGGCCGTCGGACACATTACCTGGGCGGATGCCCAGACCATGCCCGAGGATGGCAAGCGGTACGAAGCCATCGGCGGACACCTGTACGTGACGCCCGCCCCGAGGACGCGTCATCAGTGGGTCACCATGAGCCTGGTGCGCGAGCTGCTCCCACTTCTCAGCGGTCATGGTCGGCTGTTCACCGCACCGGTCGGCGTGGAATTCGTCGACACGGAAGAAGGTGTTCAGCCGGACCTGCTGTTCGTCTCCGCCGATCGGCTGAAGATCATCCGCGAACTTACGATCCAGGGCCCGCCGGACCTGGTAATCGAGATCCTGTCTCCCGGGACGGCTCGCCGCGACCGGGGCGTAAAACTCGATCTCTACCGGCGGCAGGGCGTGGCGGAGTACTGGATCGTGGACCTCGACGCGAAGTCGGTGGAGGTCTGGCCCTTCAGCAGCTCAGCATCCGCGGTCGAGCGCCATACCGACCACGTGCCGGTTCGGCTTGGCAGCCAAACACTCGGCACCATCCCACTGGAGAAGATCTTCGACTGGCCGGAGTAGCCTCGCCCCTCAGCGCCTGCCGAACTTCTTCGTGGGGTCGGCGTAGCTCCACGTGCCGCTGCGAAGATGAGGGGTCCTCCTCGCGCTCTACGCAGCACCTCGTATCGCGGCGGCGGGCAGGCTCAGGACATATTTGGCATTGTGCCAGAACAGATCGATTGGGTCTGCGCGGGCCGACGCCGGTTCGAAGGTCCCTCGCCGTTCTGCACCGGCGTGGCCCAGGCGACTGCCTTGCTCGGCGAGCGGCTGTCGCGCGTCAGCGTGCAGCGATGGGTGCGCTACCGCATCGACCTGGAGCAGACCGCGCCGCCCCCCGCCGGTGTTTCCCTGACGCCCCTCACCGGGGACACCGTGGGCGCACTCCGGGATCATCCCGATGCCACCCAACCTGATTTCGCGTCAGGCCTGGAGTTCTGGAACCACGGGCTGCGCGATGCCTACCTCTGGTCCGAGCAGGGACAGCCGCTCTGCATGCAGTGGCTCTTGACCAACAAGGATGACGAGGTACTCCGCGGACTGCCTTTCTGGGGCAGCATGTATCCGCGCATCGAACCGGACAGCGGGCAGGTCGAAAAGCTGTGGACCTTCTCCACCGCGCGGGCCAAGGGCGTCGCCACGCAGTTCGAGTACGCCCTCTTCGCGCAGGCGCGCGCCCGCGGCTTGCGCCGGCTGTTCACCCATATCGGCGAGAGTAATGCGCCGGCCCGCCGGTGGGCGGACAAGACCGGCTGGGAGGCGTTCGGGACCATCGACCGCTTTACGTTCGACCTTCCCAGGATCAGGAACCTGGACTCCTCCGTCTGCCTGCATCGAACCGGACCGGTCTCGCCGGTAGCCGAGGCCAAAGGCCGCTAGCGGTGGTTTCCGCGCCGCACCTGGGCCGCGGGTCGAAAGACTCGCGGCCTTTTGTGTCTCACCGCTTTGCGAACTTCGCTTCCATGAGCATCCAGACGTTCGGATCGAGCGCCACGTCCGCCGGTACCCGATCCGCGGGGATCTCAAAGCGCTGGGTCTCGCTGTTTTATTGGTCGATGGCGAGGCAGGGGTATTGGCTGTGCGAGTTCATTTCGATCTGCCGCATTATCAAGAAGGCGCCGAGCAGCTATGCCCGGGCCTTCCTCTACTCGGAGAGTGATGGCAACGACGTGACTTACTTCGTGCTCCACCAGCTACGGGTGATCAATCGCGCTATCCGGGAGCTTCACGATTACCTGACACGGAAGGCGGCTGAACTGACGGAAACCCAGGCATTCCTGAGGAAGTCCGCCTCGGCGCAGAACCTGCTCAACCATCGCCAACTGGCACTCGTGAATCATGGTCTGAAGAATCCCGGGTTCACCTACACGATCGAATCCCATCGCAATTCGCATGGGGTGACCTACCAGACCGGACGCACTGACCTGCTGCAACTTGTAGACAATGGTCTCCTGGACAGAGGCAAGACCGGGAAACGGTTCTGGTTCACGGCGCCGAAGGATCTCAAGTCCCGTTTGCGGAAGCTATGAGGGATCGATTGCGAGCGCGTCAGCGCGAGCACGATCCCTCGCGGAGTCTACCCCGAGGGAAACGAGGGGCTCGGGATGACGACGGAGGACAACAAAAACGGGCCGCTTTCGCGGCCCGTTTGAAGTTGCCCCTCCTGGGATCGAACCAGGACTCTCCTGATCCAGAGTCAGGCGTGTTGCCAGTTACACCAAGGGGCAGAGAACTACAGGAACTGGGGACTGGGATTTGGGGATTGGGGGATCTCCGTCAGCCGGGCATCGATTTTCGGATGCTTCCAGCTCCCAGTCCCTATTCCCCAATCCCTGCTTTTCATGGAGCGGAGGGGGATCGAACCCCTGACCTCCTCATTGCGAACGAGGCGCTCTCCCAGCTGAGCTACCGCCCCTCAAGACAGATTCACCTTCCGAACGTCATCCCGAGCGCAAAGCGCGAGGGAACGGGCCCAAAGAATCCCGACGGACGGCCCCGATCCTCTGGGGGTGGGGAACTTAGACACCCCCCGACACAGTGTAAACCCTGAGGAAACGCAGCCGTTGCCCAAGGCCTAAGTCCTTCTGCGCAAACATTCTGAAGCGAGGAGCGGATCAAAAAAAAGGCCGGCACCTCTCGGTGACCGGCCCTGGCGACCCGACACCCTTAAGACTATCTCCGTCTGCCGGCGACGCACAAGTGAGTTGATGGCAGAAAAGCCTATTCTGGAAACGGCACCTCCACGATGAGCCCGTCCCTAGCCACCACCGTCTCCGCAAACACCTCCCGCGCCTCCTTCAACAACACATCCGTCGTTGCGGAATAGCGGGCAGATACGTGCGTCAGGACCAACCGCTTCGCCCCGGCGGCAAGTGCTACCTGCGCAGCCTCGACCGCGGTCGAATGCCCGGTCTCCTTGGCCCGATCCTTCTCCTCATCCCCAAACGTGGCCTCGTGCACCAGCACATCCGCCCCCGTCGCGGCCTCCACTATCACCCCACTCGGCCGCGTGTCACCGCTGATCACGACAAGGCGTCCCTTCCGCGTCGGACCCACCAGTTCACCAGGCGTCACTACACGTCTTCCTGAGCGAGGCGAAGGATCGCCCTGCTTCACTTCGATCTCTACCGTCTCTCCCTTATGTATCCGCCCCCACAACGGCCCCTCGGGAATCCCCATCTCTCGCGCCTTATCAGGATCGAACCGCCCCAGCCGAGTGTGCTCGCGCAAAGCGTACGCGGCCGCACCCCGCCCATGATCCGCCGGCAAGACCTCGATGTCGTACTCCTTGCGGCTGATCTTGCTGCCGATCTCGAGCTCGTTGATCTCGATCGGAAACGGCGCACGATCCACCCCCAGCTCGACCGCCTTCCCCAGGATCTTCTTGCCACCAGGTGGTCCATACAGGCGAAGGGTGTCGGTGTAACCCTGGAGGCCGAGTGTGCGGATGAGGCCGATGACACCCAGGAAATGGTCGGCGTGATAGTGCGTGAAAAAAATCTCGGTGAGCGCAAAACTCACCCCGTACTTCATCATCTGCCGCTGCGTCCCCTCCCCGCAATCGAACAGCAACGTCTCTCCCTCGCGCATGAGTGCGATGGACGAAACGCTGCGCTCGACCGTCGGTCTTGCAGCGGAGGTGCCTAGAAAAGTGAGAGTCAGCATGCGCGGGGAAGATAGACGCGGGACTAGGGGACTGGGGATTGGGGACCAGGGATGTGAACCGAGAGCCCAGCCTCCTGGTCCCTGATCCCTAGTCCCTGGTCACTAGTCCCTAGAAAACGCTGGCTTTGACATTGATGTACTTCCCCGGATTCAGCCGGACATCGTCGAGCAGCGCCTGGAGGTTCGCGAGAGTCTTGTTGAGGTTGTTGTAGAGCGCCGTGTCCGTAATGGCCCGCCCCAGCGACCCCTGCCCCTCGTCAATCTTCTTGAGGATCGAGCCGAGCGACTGGGTTGTGGTCGACAGACCCTGCGCCATTTCATTCAGCGAAGTGGTGAGCTCGTCCACCTGGTCGATTGATTTCTTGATGGACGGATTGCCGAGGATCGAATCGAGCCGGGTGGCGATCACCCGCAGCGCGTTGACGGCTTCCGTGGCCTGCTGGAGCTGCGGGCCGGTGCCGAGCTTGGTGACCATGTCCAGCGCTCGCGATGCGGCCTGCATCGTCATGTGAAGGTCGTCCGCGGTGCGCTGCGAGAAAATGCTCTGCGCCGCCGCGATCGCCTCCGTCGCCCGCTGCGCCAGTCCCGCCGCGCCCTCGGCCAGCGCCATCTCGCGCTCGCCGGTAAGGGACTGACCCTCCGCCAGCATCTGCGGCGACTTGCCCGGGAAATACGCGATGTACTTGGCGCCCAGCAGGTCCAGCGCCGCCACCTGCGCACGCGCGTCCGCATGCGCCCGCGCGTCGTCGTTCACCCTGAGATACACCATCACCCGGCCCACGTCCTCGAGGACCACGTTCTCCACCCGGCCCACCTTCACGCCGGAGATCTGCACCACATCCCCCACGCGGAGGCCAAGGACGTCGCTGAACCGCACCGGTACATCCACCGTGTCCCGGCCGCCGAATCCCCTGCCGGTTAGCACGGCCACCCCGACGGCGAATATCGCCACCGCGGCTATCACCATCAGGCCGACGCTTACTTCCTGCTTATAGTGAAGATCCATGGGTCCGATAGCGTTGGAGTTGTGCCAGCGTGATGTCGAGATCGCGTCCCAGGAATCCCTGGACCGTCTCATCCGTAACCGCGAGCAGCTCTTCGGGCGTCCCCTCGGCGCGGATCCGCCCATCGTGCAGCAGCGCGATCCGGTTGCCGATCTGGAACGCGCTCCGCACGTCGTGCGTCACCACCACGCTCGTGACGCCCAGCTCGTTCCGCAGCTTTACCACGAGCGAATCAATGATACTCGCATTTACCGGATCGAGGCCCGAGGTCGGCTCGTCGTAGAGCAGGTAGGTCGGCTGGCCCGCAATGGCCCGCGCAATACCCACCCGCTTCCGCATCCCGCCCGACAGCTCGGCGGGAAACTTCTCCGCCACCTCGGGTGCCAGGTTCACCAGCGCCAGGCACTCCATGATCCGCCGCTCGCAGTACGCCTTGTCGCGCGACAGCGCCTCGTCCGTAATCCCCAGGCGGATGTTGTCGAAGATGCTCTCCGAGTCGAACAGCGCTCCGTACTGGAACACATAACCGACCTTGCTCCGCAGCCGCGAGAGCTCGTCCCGGCCCAGCGTGGTCACGTTCTGGCCTTCCACGACCACCTCGCCTGCGTCCGGGTGGATGAGCCCGTTGATGTGCTTGAGCAGCACACTCTTGCCCGTTCCCGACGGCCCCAGCAGCGCCACGGTTTCGCCCTGCTCGACCGTGAAATCCACACCGTCGAGCACGACCAGCTCCCCGAACCGCTTGTGCACCCCCCGAAGCTCGATCACGGCAGCAGGAGCTGGGCGAGCGCCGCGTCGAGGAAGAGCATCAGCACCGAGGCGCTGACGACCGCCGCCGTGGTGGACCGGCCCACCCCCTCGGCGCCCTGCTTGGTGGAGAGGCCGAGGTAGCACGGCACGACCGTGACCGCGAAGCCGAAGGTGAGCGACTTGATCATTCCGTAGTAGGCATCGAACGGGCGGAAGAAGAGGTTCGAGCCCTGGATGAAGTCAGCGTAGGTCATGCCCAGCGAATTCTGCGCGGCGAGGAATCCCGCCGTGATGCCGATGATGCAGGAGAAGACGACCAGCACCGGCAGCATCACCACTCCCGCGACCACGCGGGGAATCACCAGGTAGGTGACCGCGTTCCGGCCCAGGCTCTCGAGCGCGTCGATCTGTTCCGTGACGCGCATGCTTCCCAGCTCGGCGGCATAGCGCGCGCCGATCCGGCCCGCCATGAGAAGGCCGGTCAGCACCGGGCCCAGCTCGAGGATGATGGACTGCACGATGACGGCGGCGGCGTAATAGATAGGAATGCTGCCGGTGAACTGGTAGCCCGCCTGGAGCGAGGTCACCGCGCCGGCGAATGCAGCGGTCAGGATGACGATGAAGAGGGAACCCACTCCTACCTGTTGCGCCTGCTCGAACGCGCGCGGGACCCACACCCGCCACTCCCGCAGCCCACGGACGATCTCGATGCACAGCAGCGCCACCCGGCCCACGTGGCTGGCGGAAACAAGACTGGCCCGGCCAACGATGCGCCGGACATCAACCGTCACGGTAGGCGCAGTCCGGTGAGTACCGGTCAGACGCCAGGATTCGCGGGGGGATTCAGACATATTCCGCTCTTGATGCTACACGGGACACTATCTTCGGGGCAAATGAAAGGCGCAAAGTTCACCCGCCGCCTCCTCTCCTGGTACAGGAAACAGGCGCGCGACCTCCCCTGGCGTCGCACCCGGAACCCGTACCACGTCATCGTCTCGGAATTCATGCTCCAGCAGACCCAGGTGAGCCGAGTCGAGCTGTACTATCGCAAGTTCCTTGCCCGCTACCCTACGCTGGAATCGCTATCCCGCGCCCGCCCCAGGGGCGTGAGGGAGACCTGGGAAGGCCTGGGCTATTACCGCCGCGCCGAAAACCTTCACCGCCTGGCTCAAGTGGTGGTAAAGGACCACGCGGGCGTCATCCCCAGCGACCCCGAGGTTCTCGAGACACTCCCCGGTGTCGGGGCGTACACGGCCGGGGCGGTGGCGTCATTCGCGTATGAACGGCGCTCCGCTGCCGTAGACACCAACGTCATTCGGGTGTTGGGGCGAGTCTTTAGCGGTGCGCGGTTCGCGGTGCGCGGTGCGCGAGGGAAGGCGGCCAATACCCGGCGGATTTGGGAGATTGCGGAGGGCCTGCTGCCCCGGAAGGGGGCCGTAGTCTGGGAGTTCAACCAGGCTCTGATGGATCTCGGGGCGACGATCTGCGTGGCGAGGAAACCCCGATGCGCTCAATGTCCCGTTACTACGGTTTGCAGGTCGGTATCCGACACCGGTCTTTAGTTAGCACCGCGCACCGCGCACCGCGCACCGCTTTACCGGACAAGTGTCACCCCCATCAACGAAATCAGTCCCAGCACTCCGGCAACCGACCCACTGATCGCGAGTCTTTTCCTGACCCGCTCGAGATCCGTGGCCACGGTCTCGTTCGATGCCATCGTGGCGAGGTGGCGTGAGGCCGGCAGCGCGATCGCCATCACCATGATCGCGCCGAGCACGCCGGATGCCATCATGATCGTGATACCTGGCTCGCCCAGGCGGCCGCCCAGGCCGATTCTCACGAGCCTGAGTGCCAGCACGAAACCGCTGAGCAGTGTCAGCGCCGCGCCGAGGGCCATCACGTTGTAGGCCGCCGGGAGAATCCGGAACAGTGCCGTGCGGGTCGCCGCGGAGTCACGGCCGGCGCGGATCGCCAGCGCCATCACCGCCACGCCACCACCCAACCACAGGGCGAACCCCAGAAAGTGAACGAAATAGAACATTCGATCAGTACGCTTCCCGTTTCCCGCTTCCCGTTTCCCCTTCGACCATGGCGATGCTCTGCCGCCCTGCGAATCCCACATCGACCTCATGCCAGTACTCGACGGATTCTTCTCCATGCTGCCAGCACAGCAGGACGTCCCGGCCGTCGCGGTAGGAGAAGAAGTCCACCAGGCCTTGCTCGAATCCCTTGAACAGGCAGCCGATGCGGGCCAGCTCTTCCACGTAGTCGTTGATTTGCTGCGCGGAGGCGTCCACCCGCTTCCGCAGGAGGATCTGTTCCTCGGTCTCGCCCTGGTCGGCCGAGCTCCCTGCGGCCACCAGCTCGTAGCGGAAGACGTGCTCCTTCCACGCGCGGTATTCCTCGAGGATATCGCTGACGATTCTCCGGACTAACGGGAGCGTCCTGTTAGCCTCGGCGACCGTGAAGTATTTGTGCACCGGCGTCACCCTTCCCTCTTCCCCCTTCCCGCTTCCCCTGTATCTGTCGCGCCTTCACTCCACTTCGCCAGCTCCCGGTACGCGGACCGGTAGCCTTCTTCGACATGACTGAAGGCCTTCCCGACGGAGAAGCTCCCGGGGTCAACCTCAGGCTCGACCAGGATCAGCGGCACTCGACCATGCCGCCAGCGCTCGATGGTTTCCGCGATCTGCTCGGCCATGAGGATGCGGGTGGTGGCGTCGTGGGCACGGACCATCGCGGGCAGGAACGTGTCCTCCGCCGGCGACTTCTCGAGCACCGGCCCCACGTTCACGGCGAAGATGAGATCGGGATCGAACTGCTCGACGGTATCCAGCGGCAACACGGCGCGGAGACCGCCGTCCACGAAATCCCGGCCGTCGATCTTCGCGGGCGGGTAGAAGACGGGAAGCGCGCACGAGGCATACAGCGCATCCACCAGCCCGACCTCCGACCACCCGCCCGTGCCGAACAGCACGAGCTGGCCGGAGGCGACGTCGGTGGCGGTGACGGTGAGGGGAGTCTTCAGCTCGGAGAACCGGCGCGCGGGCACCAGCGTCGCGATCGTCTGGCGCAGCGGGTCGCCTCGCAGCAGGGCCGGCGAAAAGGCGCCCAGCAGACCGAGCGGCGAGAGGCGCGCCACGTCTTTTCTCGTGACGTGCGATATCCTGACAAGCACGTCTTCGTACGAGAGGCCACATGCGTAGCACGCCGCGATAACCGCACCCATGGACGTGCCCACGTAGTGACCGGGGACAAGACCCCACTCCTCCAGCGCGCGCAACGCGCCGACATGCGCGACGCTCTTGGCGCTGCCGCCGGAGAGAACTGCCACCACTCGCTCGTACCGCATCAGCCTTCGGCCTTGTGTTCCTGGCGGCGGCGCCGGCGGCGCTCGCCGGCAGCGTACCGTCTCTTGTCTTCTTCGGTCTCGGCCAGCACCGGGGGAACCGGCGCGGGCCGCCCCTTCTCGTCCACCGCTACGTATGTCACGTAGCAGCTGTTGGTGTGCCGGCGCTTCCCCGTCAGCAGGTTCTCCGCTTCGATCCTCACACCCACTTCCATGGACGTGCGGCCGGTGAAGTTCACCGACGCCATCGC
>CAMDCH010000012.1:0-22693 GCA_945889655.1 bacterium HR33 | reverse complement strand
CCGCGATTCCCGTTTCCGCGGCCGATGATCAACGAAGGATTCGAGTTCTCGTTCTCGGGCCTCAAGACCGCCGTGTTGCATGCCGTGCGCGCGTCGGCGGACCTGGACCGAGACCGAGCGGACATCGCCGCCTCGTTCCAGGATGCCGTGTTCGATGTCCTCATCGCGAAGACGCTCGCCGCGCTGGATGCGACCGGTTACCGTACGGCCGTGCTGGGCGGGGGCGTGGCGTGCAGCCGGACACTCGCCCGGCGCATGGCGGCGCGGCTCGAGGGACGCGGCCGCCTCGCGGTGGCGACGCCCCGGCTCAACGCCGACAATGCCGCGATGATCGCCCGCGCCGGGTGGTTCCATCTTTCGCGGGGCCGGACCAGCGACCATTTCCTCGACGCGCAGGCCGCGATGCCGTTTCCCGGCCTCGAGGACCCGGTCACCCGGAAACCCGAACGGAAATCGACATGACGCTCTACCCGCTGATCATCAAGCTCGGACCCCTGACCATCACCGGCTACGGCCTGATGATGATGGCGGCATTTCTCATCGGCGGCTGGGCCATGCAGAAAGATCTGTCGAGGCGCGGATACAACGAGGAGTATGCCGCGGACATCGTCGTGGCCGCGGTCATCGGCGGCATCGTGGGCGCCAAGATCTGGTACGTGGTCCTGACGCAGGACATGTCCGCACTGCTCTCCCGGGGAGGGCTGGTCTGGTACGGCGGGTTTCTTGGCGGGGTTTTGGCGGTGATCATCAATGGTTGGCGCCGGAAGGTGCCGGTGCAGTTCACGGCGGATATCACGGCGCCCGCGATCGCGGTGGGCTACGCCATCGGCCGCGTGGGATGCTTCCTCGTCCAGGACGACTACGGCATCCCGACTACGCTGCCGTGGGGCATGCGATTCCCCCAGGGGCTGCCGCCGACGACCGCCGCCAACCTGGAACAGATGTTCGGGGCCGTCGTTCCGGCCGCCACACCGCCATGGGAGGTGCTCGCGGTGCATCCCACGCAGCTCTACGAGACGGCCGCGATGCTCCTGGTCTTCTGGTTGCTGTGGCGGCAACGAGCACACGGGCATGCCACCGGGTGGCTGATGGGGATGTACCTGATCTTTGCCGGTACGGAGCGCTTCCTGGTGGAATTCCTGCGCGCCAAGGACGACCGCTTCCTCGGCACGTTCACGGTCGCCCAGCTCACCAGCGTGCTCGTGGTGGCGTTCGGCGCCTTCCTGCTGGCCTGGTTCGCCAAGCCTCGTCCGCTTGTATTTCCCGAAGACTCGGGAGTCCTGCGACCTGCCACCGCGGCAGGCCCCGTCAAGGCCGGCAAGTAGGGGAAGGGGCTGTGGCCGGCGGTCCTCGGTGGTAGTTTTCTCCGTCCCCTGACAGTGGAATCTTCCGTGCGAGTACCGACACTGGTGCGCGCATATTGCGCCCACGCCGTTATTGTCGCCGCCGCCGTGACCCTCAACGGCATGCCGGCGCTATCCGCCCAGCAGGCGGCCCCGCGCCGTGCCCCGGCGCAGCAGGCACCGCAATCCAGCAAGCGGCCGCCCGCCACGACGGCCAGGAAGCCCGCCGCGCCGGTGAAGGTCCTCACCCAGGCCGAGCAGCACATGCAGGCCGTGGAAACGGGGCTCGTCCCGAGCGTGCGGGTCAAGGGCAAGGCGCTCGGCGGCATGACCCTGGCCGCGCGCATGAAGAAGTACAAGGTGCCCGCGGTCAGCATCGTAGTGATCCATGACTATGCGATCGAGTGGGCCAAGGCCTACGGCGTTGCGGACGCATCCGGCACGGTCGCAGTAGACAGCGCGACGGCGTTCCAGGCCGGTCCCGCGGGCGAGCTGGTAGCAGCATTCGCCGCGTTGCGGCTGGCGCAGAACCGGAAGCTGAAGCTCGACGAGGACATCAACAAGTCACTGAAGATATGGAAGCTTCCCAAGAGCGACTTTACGAAGAAGAACCCGGTGACCGCGCGGTCGCTGATGACGCACTCCGCAGGGCTGGTCGCGCGGCCCGTGGCCGCGTATGAAGCCAGCGCCACGCTGCCCACGATCACGCAGGTTCTCTTCGGCACGCCGCCCGCGAAGACCGCGGCCGTCGTCTCGGTCGAGGCCCCTGGAGAAGGCATCCGGTCCTCGGCCACCAACTTCGCCGTCGTGCAGCAGCTGGTCGAGGATATCTCCAAGCGCCCCTTCTCGAGCTACGCCGCCGACTCGGTGCTCGAGCCGCTGGGCATGCACCGCAGCGGGTTCTTCCAGCCGCCGAGTGAGACGTTCGCGGAGCGCGCCGCTTCGGGCCACGACGCCGCGGGCAAGCCGCTGGCCGGCAAGTGGCCGATCTACGCCAACCTCGCTTCCGCCGGGCTGTGGAGCACGCCCACCGATCTTGCCCAGCTCGTCCTGGAGATCCAGGTCGTGAGCGGCGGCCGGCCGGGCAAGGTGCTCACGCCCGAGTACGCGATGAACATGCTGGTCCCCGAGCACGTGGGCTGGCCCGGGCTCGGCGTGGCGCTGGAAGGACGTGAGGCCGGCGCACGCTTCCGCGTGGGCGGCACCACGATGGGCTACCAGACCGAGGTCGTTGGTTTCGTCGAGCGCGGGCAGGGGGCGGTGGTGATGGTGAACTCCGCCGATGCCGGCCCGCTGGTAGACGAGATCCTCAACGCCATCGCCACCGTCTACCAGTGGCCTGGGTACGTGCCGGCCGAAAAGCTGGTCGCGAAGGTGGATCCCAAGGTGTTCGACCGGTTCGTAGGCCGCTACACGGTAGATAGCCGCGAAGTGTCGGTGATCAAGAAGACCAATAAGCTCTTCATTGGACCGGCGGGAAAGGAAACCGTAGAGCTGATGCCGGAATCGGTCAGCGACTTCTTCACCGCTGAGCCCGCGGCAATCTACAGCTTCGTCTTCGATGAAGGCGGCAAGGTGCAGGCGTTCACACAGCGGGAGCGAAACAACTCCAGCAGGTGGGACCGCAAGAACTGACTAGGTGCTAGGTGCTGGGTGATGGGTGCTTGTGGATACCTCCAGCACCAAGCACCTAGAACCAATCACCTATGCTTTCTTAGGCTCCAGCCAGAAGACCCACGCCAGCGCGCCCACGAAGGCCAGTGCCAGCACCAGCTGAATCATCATTGTCTGGGTCGTCGGATAGATGCCGAGCGCCGGGAGGGTTGGCGCCCAGCGCAGCGGCGTCGCGCCGATCATCCCGGTTTCCTGGAGCTCCGCAATCCCCTGCCCCGCGAAACTGAACGCCATGATGTAGAGCAGCGCGCTGGTGACCGCGAAGAATGGCTTGAGGGGAATCTTCACGCCGTACTTCTGGATCGCGTAGTAGACGATCCCCAGCACCACCAGCCCGAGTAGCAGCCCGCTGACGATCGCCGCAGCGCCTCCCGGCGCCCCGCGGCCGCTGGCAAACAGCGCCAGGTAGAAGAGCACCGTCTCGAATCCTTCCCGGTAGACTGCCAGGAAGGCGACCGCGACGAGCGCGAACGCGCGGCGGCTCGTGATGGCGCGCCGGATCTGGGCGGTCACGAAGCTGTGCCACTTCCGGACTTCGATCTTCGAGACCAGCCAGTAGGAGACCGAGAACAGAACCGCGGCCGCGACCAGCATCGTGATGCCTTCGAGGGCGTCCCGCCGGACGGTCGTTTCCCGCAGCACCGTGAGCATGGCGCCGGCGGTCAGCACGCTGGCTACCAGCGCCGCGACAACGCCCCAGCCCATTTCCTTCTTTCGTTCGGGCGCACCGGCCTTCACCACGAAGGCCATTAGCGCACCGATGATGAGGATCGCCTCGAGCCCCTCGCGCACGATGATCACGAAGGACTGCCCGAACAGCATGCCGGCGCCCACTTCCACCTTGAGCGAGCTCTCGGCCGCCGTGAGCGACGCATCCACGCCCGCGCGGGCGCGCAGGATTTCGGGTTCGTCGCCGGTGGCCAGCGCGGCGCGCAGCGTGCCGAATGCCTGCTCGACCGTGGTGGCCGCGGCGGCATCGCGCGCGCGCAGGGGCGTCTCGATCCGCTCGAACGCCATGTAGGCATCGAGCGCGGATTCCTGCGCGTGGGTCCGGTCACCGCTCTTCGCAAAGGCCAGCGCGCGGTCCAGCTCCTGGCCGGTGCGCTTCAGGGTGCGCGCCAGCTCCACCGAGCGGTCGCCCCCGAGCGCTTCCGCGGCGGACGCGGTCCGCGCGAACGCCGTCATGGCGTGCAGGTCGGCCGGTGCGGGAGGCGAGGTGAAGTGGCCCGCGAGCAGCGCGCGAAGCGAGTCGTCGGTGAGCGACGCGGTTTCGCTGATGTCGGAAAGGACCGAGAGGCACTCCGCGCACTGCGCGCGGACCAGCGTGTCTCCCCGCGCGCGGTCGGCCTCGGCGTACCGCAGGCTGGTGACATAGAGGGCCAGCCCCCAGCGCTCATCCAGCCCGATGACCTTTTCCCAGTCTTGCATCTCCGTGCCCGAGACGCCGACCGTGATCTTCCGATAGAAGGCGAGCGGGTTCGAGGAGGACAGCGAATCGAGCAGCGTGAAATTGGTGGGCTTCGGGTCGATCTTCTTCGCGCGGACACCGTCGCCGCGGCCCGTGGTCCCGTGACATTCGGAGCACTGGTTCTGGAACGTCCGCGCCGCGCGCGCGAGCGAGGGCGCAGTAGACGGCATCGGGTCGAGCGGGGCGTTGAGCGCATGCTCGAGATCCTTGCGGAGAACTTCGAGCCGCGCCTCGAGGTCACCAACCGGCGCGAGCTTCTTCACTCCGGCGGTGATCTCCTGCATCCCGGCCGCGGCGAGACCCTGGACCGCGGGTGACATCTCACCCAGCTTCCGCGTGGCTTCTTCCAGGAAACTCGACGCTTCATCCAGCTCGGCACGGGCAACGATCCGGCCGTTCTGGACGCCGAGGGCGTACTCCTCGAGCGCGACAGCGCCAATGGCCGCGATCCGGCGCGCGACCGCGACGTCGGGATTCTGTGCGGCGGCTTGAACCAGCGGAAAAACGGCTGCCACGACAAACGGGAGCAAGATATTACGAATTCGCATTGCGATGAGAACCGTTCTCAAACGATTTGGGTCACGAATTGTATTGGGAGATTCCGGCCCGCGCAACGTCGCGTACTAGTCTGAGAGAACGACCACCGCGGCGGCGTTTTCGTCGGTGTGACTGATGGAGACGTGGGTCGTCTTCACCTTGAGGCGGGCGAGCGCCTCGAGGGCCGTGCCGAAAAATTCCAGCGTCGGCCGGCCCTCCGCATCCCGCATCACTTCCATGTCCTTCCACCCGATGCCCCGAGCCCCTTCGGCCGCCTGGAACGCCTTGTACGCCGCCTCCTTGGCGGCGATACGTGCGGCCATGTGCCGCGCCGGTACCGGCTGCGAGAGACAGTAGACCCGCTCACGATCCGTCAGCAGGCGTTCCATGGCATGGCTCCCCTTGGCCGCGATCATTTTCTCCACCCGGGCGATCGACACCAGGTCCAGGCCCACGCCGAGCACACTCACGGAACCAGCCATGGCTGGAGGAATTGCGGAGCCGTAATGAAGCCACCGAGCGCCAGCCCCAGCCACGCGCCCGCCGCGAGCAGGATGCCGGCGACTACGAGCACGGGGGTGAGCGGCTTGCGCCAGGCGCGAATGGAGTCGACGGCGGCATCGAAGCGGGCGGTTTCCATCTCGACCCGGTCCTCAAGCAAGAGCCAGGCCTCTTCCAGTCGCCGCGCAGCGCCGAGCAGGGCTGCGTACCAGGCGTCGACCGAGTCACGCTCGAGCGAGGTGGCCGAGAGGGCCTCGGCCCCACGCCGCTCGAGCTCGTCGAGTACGGGGACCATTCCTGTCCCCGCGGAGCCTAGACGCGCGCCCAGCGCCCGGCGTTCAGTGGGTCCGGGCAGGAACCGTTTCCGCGTTTTTGTCGGCATGCGCACTGCTTCTCCCTCGTGCGCGACGCGCGTTTCCAGGCGCTCGGTGATGAGACCGGTGACCGCGGTGACCGCGCCCTCCCACGCCGTGAGCCAGTTGATCGGCGAGACGGCGAAGATGGCGCTGGAGCGCTCCTCGTTAGCGGCGAGACGGCGCGCTTCGCCGGCTCTTTCCATCAGCCGGGTAACCAGCTGATAGCGGATCGGACCGAGATCCAGTCCGGCGGGCGAACGGCCGGTACCCGTCACCAGCTTGCCGAGAGAAGGGCCCAGCTCGGGAATGCGCAGGGGCAGGAGGCGCTTGGGGCTCTTCACCGGTAGATGGCGTCGAGGACCGCGTCCACGCCGGAGAGATCCGCGAACGAGGCAAAGGCGCCGGCGCTGGAGAGGTCCGCGGCACTGTAGTGTCCCGTGCCGACGCCGATGGCCCGCGCGTTCACGCACTGGCCGCAGGTCACGTCGGCGGGTGTATCACCGATGATGACGACCTCTTCGCCGTGCGGCACGCGACCCATGAACGACTCGGCGCGCTTCACCGCGATCGGCGGCAGGTCCGAACGCACGCCCGCATCGGAGCCGAACGCGCCGACCAGGAACCGCGCGGGATCCACGCCCACTGCACGGAGCTTGAGGTTCGCCCCACCCACCACGTTGCCGGTGAGCAGGCCTACGACCGCGTCACCCCGGCGCTCCAGTTCGTCGATCAGCGTCTCGACCCCGGGGAATACGCGCGCCTCTTTCCCGGCCGCCTGGAGCTCGCGGCCGAGGGCTTCGACGTACCGCTGGAGAACGCGGGTGGTGTGCGCTTCGCTCCCGGCATGTGGATGATTCGCGGCCATCATCAGCTCGCGGACAATCTGCGGATCGGTTTTGCCATCGAGCCGGTATCCGTTGTCGATCGGGCCTGCCGTGCCCATCTCGGCGATGAGTGCTTCCTTGATCGCCCGCCGCCCCGCCCCATCCGTCCAGAGAATGGTGCCGTCAATGTCGAAGAGGACGAGTTTGCGCATGGCCTAAAAGTAGCGGGAAGCGGGAAAGGGATAGCCGAGCGGGGCGGGAACGTGGAGCGGCGACGGAGCTTCGAAGCGTGAGGGACCCGGCCAGCACAACCGTTGTTGTTGGTTCGCGAGGAACTCTCGGTGCTGGTCGAGTCCCTCACGCGAAGAAGCCCCGGAGCCGGGTCCGCGTTCCCGCCCCGCTCGGCTACTTGCGCTTCGGACCGACCGGCTGCGGCTGGCCCTTCTTCTCCGCGCACGCCTTGCAGAGAATCACCCCGCGGTTGGTACAGACCACGCAGATGAACGTCCCGCACTCCTGGCACGGATAGCCTTCCGATGCGCGCTCCTCGTTCTCGCAAGAACGGCAGATCATCGCGTCGTGTTCTTTGGAGGGCGGATTGGCTGGAGCGGTCATACCTTCGCCGGTGTAGAGACGCCCGTAATATGCACCGGGGCGTTGGTGCCGGGGAGCACGGGCACGCGTGGCGCCAGGACATCGATCCCGCCGGCGATCACGTTGGCGGTGAGCGGCGTCACGCCGACCACCTCGCCGTCCATCTGCACCGGGCGGACCACATCGGACTCGATGGTTATTCGCTTCCCGCGTGCGCGAAGGAGTCGGCCGCGCCCCCCGCGGTCCCAGAACAGCTCCCACATGGCCGCCACGCTGGTCACGATTCCCGACGCGCTGAACACCACGACATCCATCATGCCGTCGTCGAGCCGGATCTCTTTTCCGAGCTTGAAATACAGCGGTCCGATCTCCGCGCAGTTGGCGATCACCACCGTAATCGCGTTTGCTTCGAGCACGTTGCCGTCGACGGTTACCCGGTATGCAACCGGTTTCAGGGTGGAAATCAGGCCGGCGGTACTGATCACGTACGCGGCCATCCCCCAGCGCCTTTTCAGGTCGTGGGTCGCACCTTCCATGATGAGCGCGTCGATTCCCGCACCCGTGGCCACCGTGAAGTGACGCGTGCCCTCAGGGCGTTCGATCGCGCCCACGTCCACCGGCCGGCGCGCGCCCTCGGTCACCAGCCGCGCGGCGAGCGCGGGATTCTTGGGCACGCGAAGGTTGCCCGCAAGCAGGTTGCCGGTGCCGCCGGGAATCAGCGCGAGGGGAATCCCGGAACCGATCATGCCCGTGATGGCCTGCATGGTGGTGCCGTCGCCGCCGTAGACCGCGATCGCATCCACACCGTCGGCCACGCCCTGGGCCGCGATACGGATGGCGTCGCCGTGACGGGTGGTGCCGGCGACGTCCACATCGACACCCAGGGACGCAAGCGTGGCGCTGACGGTCTTCGCGACTTCGGGATTGTGGCGCGAGGAAACGGGATTCGTGATCAGCAGCACGCGCTGCATCAGTAGTTCTTCTCCCAGAGCAAGTCGACACCGGCCTGGCGGCTGTTGTTGCCGGTCACGGCACCCGCGCTGCAGAGGCGCGCAGGCTCAAGGCCCACGCCAAGCCGGAACTCAGTATTGAGTCGGAATTCCACTGAGAACCCGGGCGAAGGCACTACGCCTCTCTGCTTGGCGCACCAGCCTAGCGCCGGCGTTACCCAGGCGGGAAATCCGAAGAGAGTGACTTGCCAGCCCAATTGCACCTCGCTCCCGCCGCTGATCGAGGGGGAGAGCTGAAAATAGTCTGGCGCGAAGGGCACACCGAGGTTCGCCAGCAACGCGCTCTCGAACTGTCCGGCGAGCGATGACAGGGCTCCCTCGATCGCTATGTCCCGTATGCTGGCCTGGCCGACCCCGGCCTGATTGACCGGTCCACCGAACACCAGGTAGGAAACGATCTCCCGCTCCGGCAGTGGCGGCCGTTGATCGCTGCTGAACGTAATGATCGGCCCATACAGCGTCCCGCCGATATGCACGATCACCGTGATGTCGCCGCCGGTGCGCCGGCGGACCACGTGCCGGGCCTCGATATCCACGATGCCGTTCAGGTCGGGTGTGCCCAGAAGCCTGATGTTTCCCTGCGTAACGTTGAACTCCTTGGTCACGAACAGCACGGGCAACTTGTAGGTACCGCGGGGCGTGTTGAGCAGGCCGTCTGCACGGTATACCGGGCCATCTTTGCTGAAAATCACCCTGCCCGTCAGCTGGATATTGGCCTCGATCGACCGCAGCCATACCTCCGACCCCATTTCGACCCGCGCCGAATCCACGTTCAGGCTATCGATGAAGCGGTTCTGGAACGCCCGGGACAGCCCTTCACGGCGGATCGCCATGGTATCGACGATCTCGCCCACGAGCGTGTCTTCGAGGTTGATCACCCGCTTATAGAGCAGGTCGGCGAAATGGAGGGTTCCGCGCGGGACTGTCCCGCTGCCGGTCAGCGTCGCCCCGATGACGGGACCGTGAATGTCGAATTCACCGGTAGTAGTCACCGTCGCCAGGTTCCGCACATCCATCGCAAAGAACTCGCGTGCGGAAAGGTGCAAGTTCAGGATCGGCCGCGTGAGACGCTCCATCAGCATGTGACCGGTGACGTCGAGTGTGCCAGTCCCGCTGCGCAGCACGAACCGCTCGATACCCAGGGTGTCGCCGTTCATGACGAACCGGCCCTGGATCCCTTCATGGCGCACGCCCGCCCCCGGGTAGGTGACTGCGCCGTCGCGGATCTCGAGCAATCCGTCCAGCTGGGGCTTCTCCCACGATCCGACGATTCCAAAATCGCCGTCCAGGCGCCCGCCGGCGTTGGTCACCGCACCGGTCACCGCCTCGAGAATCGCCAGGTCCACACTGTCGGCGATCGCGCGAATGGCAAGCTCACCCGGCAGCTCGCGGTCGACTGCCGCGTCACGTAACGCGAGATCGATGGGCAGGTCGACGGTTATGCCCATGACCGCTGCTGTTTTTTCGCGGAGGGTGAATGCGCCCTGGAGGCGATGAGCCGCGTAGTCCACCAGGCCCTCGATCCTGGGCATCCGGAAGTCGCCGAAAACGGTTTCGGTCGCAGTCAACTCCGAGTGCATCTGCGGCGCACGAGCCGTACCCGCGATGTCGATCGTGCCGTTGATGCGCCCGCCGATCGACTGGGTCTCTTTCTGGAGAACCGCAAACAGGTCCTGCATCGCCAGGCCCCTGAGCGTCACTGACAGCCGGCCATGTCCCTCGTTGGGAAGTGACCCGGTGAGTTCCAGCCGGGACAGCGTGTCGGTGCCGCCCAGGGTCAGCGTGCCCACGTCGATGGCAGAGTCCGCGTACACGAGCGTGGTGGGCGCGAGCAACGACCATCCCATGGTCGGCAGGATCAGGCGGGCGGAATCCAGCGGCACCGTGACGCCGAGCGAGTCGTGCTTGCCGGACCCGGCCAGCATGACGCTCGCCTCGGGACCGTTCTGGGCACGAATCCACCAGCGCGCCGAGTCTCGGCGGCCGGATGCGTTCGCCGCCAGGTAGCTGAAGGCGAGCTTGCCGTAGGCGAGTGTGTCGGCATACACGTCGATGCTCACCTGGCCCCGTACCAGGCTGCTCCACGTGCCGCTAACCTCGGCACGCTGCGCATGGAACGGACCCCACTCGAGCCCCGGCGCTTCCGCCCGCGCGCGCAGCTGGAAATCGTCGAGGGAGCCGGCGACTACGCCGTCCACCACAATCCGGCCCGCCAGGGGCCGGCGCGCGGTGTCTTCCGGCAGCTCCAGCAGCGAAGTGAGGACGGGGTCGACCACGCCGAGTGAATCGAGCGCAGCGCTGAAAGCCAGCGAATCGCGGCGCGTGCCGAGACCGATGCCACCCCGCGCGATAAGCCGCGCGGCCCGCGCCCAGGCGGCGAGCGAGTCGATCCGCAGGACGCTATCGGCAGTGGACACGAAGGCGTGCGCGCTGTCGACCAGCGTTCCGCCGATCCGCGACGTATCGAGCACCACGTGGAGCGACGCCTCCGGCGCGCGGCCGGAATCGAGACTCACATCTCCCGTGACTCGCCCGGCGAGACGCGTGCCCATGGGCTCGGTCATCATCTCGCGCACGTCGAGCGCCTGGAACCGGAAATCGAGCCCCCGCGCCGAGAATCCCGTCGTGAATCCCAGCGTGCCGTCACCCGTGATGCGACCAGCGGGCCCCTGGATGTCCATGACCAGGTGAATCGCGTCGAGGTAGCCCTCTGCCCGCACCTGGCCCGCGAACGTGCCAATCCCGTGGAAGGACGGATAGGAGCTCCAGAATCCGGGAAGTCGCAGGGAGTCAAACGCGAGGTCCGCCCAGACACCGAGGGTATCCCCCGTCGCGTCGATCTGGATGATTCCCCGGGCCTCGGTCGCGGGCAGCGGCGCATCTGCGTGGCGGAGGTCGCCGGAGAACTCCATTTCCTGCCACGGGCCACGCAGGACGCCCTGCGCAGCCAGGAAACCCGCCAGCGGCGACGCGGGAATCAGTCGCTGGACGGTCCTGAGATCGATGTTGGACTCGCGGACTTCGAAATCCTGGAAGGTCACGCCGGCCGGCGGAGCGACGGTGAGGACGCCGGCGCCTTGCAGCGTGCTCGTTGGCCAGCCATTCACTAGCGAATCGCGGTATGTGAGATCGGCGGTGACGTCCAGGTGGTCGTGAGGACCGTCAACGTCCACCGTGCCGGTCAGGCGGCCCGCGATCGGCAGCGTATCGAAGAAGCCGCGTACGTACTCCAGGTCGAAGTTTTCGACTCGCAGGGCCGTTCCACGCACGGACCAGCTTTTCCGCGGGCCCAGCACCATCGTCGCCTTGCCGGTGACGGTTCCACCGTTGCGCCGGCCTTCCAGGACCAGGTCGGGCGAGCCGATAGACGTGATGTCCCCGGCAAGCGACTTCACGATGAACGTTCCACTGCCCTGGAGGCCACGGGGAATGGCCGACACCAGCGGGCGCAGGTCGTCCAGCACGGCGTCGCGGGTATGGACCGTGAGGTCCGTCAGGATGGTGTCATTGGGCCAGCTCAGCATGCCTTGCAGGGATGCGTGCGAGCTGCCGACGGTAAGCGAGGGGAAATCGAGCTTCACGGTATCACCGCCCAGCTCGAGCCGGCCAGCCCCGTCCCGGATGATCAGCCGCGGATCCGTCACTCGCGTTTTCAAGGTCGCGATATCGGCGCGGATCCCCTTCTCACCCGGGAATGGAGAAGACACCCGCAGGTACGGACCGCGGGCGGACAGCCCCTGGATACGCCGGATCTCGCGGCCGTTGATGATCTCCGGCACGCGTTCGCCCTTGGCGGTATCGCCGGCGCTCGCGGGTGAGTTGATGGTGATGTCGCCGTCGTCGATCACGACGTCCCGGAACGCGACCAGGGGGCGTGTCCCTTTGGATGGGCCGCCGAGCCGGAAAATGCGCTGAAAGTTGAAGCGGCCACCTGCGGAGTCCTGTACCAGGTTGATCACCGGACGATCGAGCGCTACCTGGCCGAGGACAATGCGCCGGCTGAGGAGATCGCGCAGGCGATAGCGCACTGACAGCGCCGCCGTGGTCGCGAGCGGTACGCTGTCGCGGCCGACGATGCGGACGTCATGCGCGGTGAGACCGTCCACCAGTGATCCTTCGACACTGCCGACCGTGACCGAGCCGTCGAGCGAGCGGTTCGCGAATCGCAATCCGAGACCGACGACCACTTCCCGCCCGGTCACGGTGCCGAGTGCCACGCCCGTCGCCGCGAGCAACGTTCCGCCTACCACCGAGGCGGTAAACCAGAGCACGGCGAGCAGCCGGCGCGCCATCAGAACGCCTGGCCCACCGAGAAATGGAATTGCAGGTGATCGTCCCAATTCCCGGGTAGCGGTGGCGCGTAGTCCGCCTGCAAGAGAACCAGTTCCCCACCGACGACCTTGTATCGTGGACCAGGTGTAGGGTCCAGCGGGTTATAGGCGACGTCGATGCGAAGTGGCCCCACGGGGGTGGCGAAACGGATGCCGATGCCCGGCGTGAGGTGAAAGACCTCTCGCGCCGCGCGGGGTTGTCCACCAAACAGCCCGCCGAAATCAGCGAACATCGCGCCCTGGAGCCGGCCGAGGATGGGGAACCGAAGCTCCAGGTTTGCGAGCGCCAGGCGATCCCCGCCGGTCGAGGACGTTCGTTCCGTTGTGTCGGAGACGAGGCTGTTCGTCGCGCTGTCGATGCTCGTGATCACCCGGATCACCTGTCCGAGCTCATTCTGCGGATAGCCCCGAATCGTGTTGGGACCGCCCAGGTAGAGTCGTTCGTCAGGCGGCACGAACGTCTGGTTCGAAATCCCAACACCAACCTGGGCAGGGAGCAGTGCGCCGAGCCTGACGCGCCAGGCCACCACGGTCCGGCGCGAGAGCGGATGGTACGCCGCGACCTCGAAGACACCCTTGGTGAACTGTCGCTGCCGGTCGGAACCGATCAGCGGCGAGGCATAGCGCAGCTGTAGCGACAACAGCGACCCGCGCGTGGGATCGAGAATCGAGTTCGCACGATTCAGGTTGATTCCGGCACCTAGCGTGGATTCCCAGCGTCGACCGCTGAAAACCGTGTCTTCCAGCCGGCACACGTTGAGAAACGTACAGAAGACTTCCGGGCTCGCGATCGTCTGGCCGATCGAAAGCGAGTACGTGAAGTTGATCGGGATTTCCTGTCCGACCAGCTGGGTTACGCCCAGCTCTGCGCCTTGCGATATGCGGGTAAAGGCCTTGATCTCCGAGTGCCGCTCGGCAAGCAGCGTGAACGTCCCGCTGGTCTGCCGGGAGAAGAGAAACGGCTCGCGCAGCGTGACGCTCGCCTCGTAGTTGAGCTGCCGCCGCACGCTGTCCTTCTCGTCACCCAGCGGGCAGAAGGTCTGATTTTGCGCGCCGACTTTCGAAAGGCGACCTGTTACGTCGAGGCTTCGCCCGCCACCGAAGAAGTTTCTACCCGTCCAGCCGGAGGTGCCGCGGAGACAATCCAGCGTTCCGAATCCGACACCCGCCCGGATCGCGTGCAGTTTGCCTTCATTTACCTGTACCTGGACCGCAACCATCGAATCGTCCGCCGTCGTGCGGATCGAATCCACCAGGCCAACATTCACGTAGCTGAACAGGTCCGTGCGATAAAGCGTGCTCTGCGTCTCATACAATTCCTTGCGGCTGTACGGCTCGCCGGCCCGGATGCCCACCGCGCGGCGCACCACGCGCGGATCCACCTTGCCGGCACCCGTCACCGCCACCGCAGAAATGCGGGCCAGGTGTCCCGGGTCCACCGAGAAGGAAACGCGCGCCGCATGGCTCACGCTGTCTTCGTCGTATCCGGCGTAAACCTGGGCAAACGGATAGCCACGGTCCTGGAGCAGCGTCCGGATCGTGTCGCCGGAAGCGCGGAGGAGGTACCTGCTGAAGGCATCACCGACCTGCAGGGGGATGGCATCGATTATGGTTCGCTCGGGAATGGACACAACGGCGTCGCGGATCTCGATGCTCGCGACACGGACCGGCTCACCCTCGGTAATCCGGAATTCGATCCGGACTTCCTGCGCCGACCGCCGGACAACCGTGTCGACGCGGGCCTCGAGGTATCCACTCAGCCGATAGAGCGCCTGGATCCGGAGAACGTCCCGTCGGAACTCGGTCTCATTGAAAAACCGCTCTTCGCCAAAAATTCTGATCCAGCGGACGGAAGCATTGCGGCGCCACCAGGAGGACTGCGAAGTCGCAATGGAGATGCTGAGGGTGTATTCGTCGATCGCGCGGTTGCCTGTGAAGTCCAGGCTGCGTACCTCAAGATCACGCGTGACCGGATTCTGCGCGGCCGCGGCAGACGCGAAGAGTATTCCACATAGCAATGCGCTCGCCGAGTACCGCCCTGAACCCCTGATCACGCCTCCCCGATTTGACGAGCGTCGGCGGTCCTGGCTACCTTGACCGACCGTAACCTTATGATAAACCGTTTGTTGCGCGTCCTGCACCGCCTGTGCCAACTCGGCGGCCTGGCCGGCCTCCTGGCCGCCGCGGCCCCGGTCTCCGCCCAGACGGTTCAGCCGCTCGCTCGCCGCCTGGACCGGCTCCTGGATCAGCCCCCGTTCGACCGCGCCACCTGGGGCGTAGTGGTCGCCGACACGACCGGCAAGATCCTGTACGAGCGCAACGGCAACCGGCTTTTCATCCCCGCGTCCAACACCAAGCTGCTGGTCGCGGGCGTCGCGAGCGCGATGCTCGGCCCCGACTACCGCGTGACCACCAGCGTCTACGGCGGTGGACCGCTCACCGATGGAGTCCTCCAGGGCGACCTCATCGTCTACGGCCGAGGCAATCCCACGTTCTCCACCCACTGCTACAGCACGGATACGCTCGCCATCGGCGGATGCGACTCGGTGTGGACCGGGCTCGAAGCCCTGGCCGACAGCCTCGTGCAGCGGGGCGTGCAGCACGTCGCGGGCGCGCTGGTCGGGGACGGGAGCTACTTTGAGCCGCAGCTGATCCATGACGCCTGGGAGCAGTACGACCTCAACTGGTGGTACGCGGCGCCAGTCTCCGCACTCGGCTTCAACGACAACAGCGTGGATGTCTCGTGGAAGCCCGGCCCGCGGCTTGGCGCGCCCGCCACGGTCTCGTTCACGCCCGAGATCGGATTCTTCCTGTTCGAAAACCGGAGCCGCACGACTCCGGTTGGTACCCCGCGCAACATCGATTTCTTCCGGCAACCGGGCACGATGCTGATCTGGGCCGAAGGCAACGTGCCGCTCAACAACCCGGGGCGCACCGAGTACTTCGCGCTCCCCGATCCCAACCTCTACTTCGCCCACGCGTTCCGCGCGGCCCTGGAGAAAAAGGGGATCAGCGTCGCCGGGTCGACCGTCTCCACCACCGACAGCCTCCGTTACCGCGAAGCACGCGAAGCGCCGGCGCTGGTCTCCATGCGCTCACGCCCGCTGGCAGACATTCTCTTCCCCATCCTCAATACGAGCCAGAACTGGTTCGCGGAGATGATGCTCAAGCTCCTCGGGCGGGAAAAAGGCGCGGGCGGGTCGTGGACGGATGGCCTGCAGGTGGAACGGCAGTTTCTCGTGGACTCGGTCCACGTGGACTCCACCGCCTTTGCCGTGGTGGACGCCTCGGGCCTGGCGAAGAACAACCTCGTGGCGCCGCGGGCCTTCACCCAGCTGCTGGCGTTCCTGAAGAATCATCCGAACAACGCCGGGTTCATGCGGGGATTACCGCGGTCGGGACAACGGGGTTCCCTGAAGGACCGGTTCAAGGGAACACCCATCGAGGGCCGAGTCATGGCCAAGACGGGAACGGTCTCGCGCGTGAACGCGCTGTCAGGCTATGTGGAACGGCCGAAAGGCGGGACGCTCGTCTTCTCGGTCATCGCGAATAACCACACGGTGGGATCAAGGGCGATACTCGCGCAGATCGACTCGATCGTCGTGGAGATGGCAAGATAGGGATTAGGGATTAGGGACTAGGGATCAGGGAGTCGATTTCATGCCGGTCCCTCACCCTTTCGGACCCCTGATCCCTGGATCCGAATCCCGCTATTTCTTCTCGAAGACGTCCATGTTGGACGAGTGCCCCGGATCGACTTTCTTCCCGCTGACGAAGTTGTAAGCGTAGTTCACCGCAATTGCCGCCTCGGCAAACCCCGTCGCGATCAGCTTGAGCTTCCCCTCAAAGGTCGTCACGTCGCCGGCGGCGTAGATGCCGGGGATGTTGGTGGCCATGGTGCTCGCCACGTTGATCTCGCCCTTGGTGATGTCGAGTCCCCATTCCTCGATCACGCCCAGCGACGTGTGAAATCCGAGCATGGGGATGATCGCGTCCACGTCGAGGCGGTGCGATTCCTTCGTCTTGCTGTTGTGGATCGTGGCGGCGATGACGCGTTCCTCACCGTGGATTTCCTTCACCTCGGCAAAGGTGTGCAGGGCCATCCGCTTGCCCTCGGTGAAGCGCATGACCTGGTCGATGGTGGCCTGGTGGGCGCGGAACCCGTCGCGGCGGTGGATCATGGTGATCGAGCCGGCGATGTCGATGAGGTTCACGGCCCAGTCGAAGGCCGAGTCGCCGCCACCCACGATCAGCACCCGCTGGCCCTTGAACTGCTTCGGGTCCAGGACGCGGTCGAAGACTCCCTTTTCATCCCAGCGCTGCACGTCGGGCAGCGGGAGCTTCCGCGGGGAGAACGCGCCCAGGCCCGCGGCGATGACCAGGGCGCGGGAGGAGTACTCGGCCTTTTCCGTGAGTAGCCTGAACATCGGCTTGCCGTCGGCCCCGGTCTCCTGCTTGAGGCCAATGACCGTTTCCGCGAGGTGGATCGGCGCACCCCACTGGCTTCCCTGCTCGCGCAGGCTCTTGACCAGGTCCTTGCCGAGGATTTTTGGAAAACCGCCGACGTCGTAGATGTCTTTCTCGGGGTAGAGGGCGGTCACCTGCCCGCCCACGTCGTTCAGCGAATCGACAACCCGGCACGACGCACCGCGCATCCCGGCATAGAAGGCGGCGAAGAGGCCCGTGGGACCGGCGCCGATGATCGTCAGATCTCTTACGTCTTGCTCGTTTGACATTTGCGGATAAGCTAACTGAATGGACCGTCACTTACTGTTCGCACTGCCTCTCCTGGCTCTTGGTCTGCAATCCACCGTGCAGGCACAATCGTGCACGCGCGTCGAACAAGGTCTCCGCTGTCCCGGTCAATTTCGATTCGAGTCCATGTACCAGGGAAGGGCGTGGGGTTCCTCGGATTTCCTGAGCGGCTACGTGGGTGCCGAATTGGGTTACACGTTCCCGTTGACCGACCGTACCGGATTCAATCTTGGCGCCTGGACGGGTTTCGGACCTGACGACTCCCGAATCGGCCTGAAGACTGGCGTGCGTCTGTGGCTTGATCCGCGGCGCAACCTCGATCTCTCGCTGACGCTTTTCCACGCAGAGGTAAATACCAAATACGAAGCCTTTGCCGGTGGAGCGCCCCTGGGGTTTGTCGGAACCGGAAAAGGTCCCGGTATCGGAGCTACGACTTGGTTCAATACGGGACTTATCGGACTGGGAGCAGGCGTTGAGTATGCGCATACCGGGACCGTTACCAACGTGGTTGGGCCAGCGTCCCAGCCCCGAAGCCGGACGGCAGGTCCAATCCGGGATCATTTCTCCATCTACGCCGGCGCCCGGGCACGAGGCTGGCCTGCGGCCGTGCTCGTCGGCGCACTCGTGATCAGCCGCTTTCTCCAGGACGGACCGCTTCTTCCCTGCTGTTAAGACGCGCAGTGCGCGCCCGCGCACCTCGCACCTCGCACCTCGCACCTCGCACCGTTAGTTTGCCGCTGTGAAGATCTATACGAAGACCGGCGACAAGGGCGAGACGGCGCTCTTCGGCGGCGGCCGAGTCCCCAAGGACCACGCGCGCGTCTCGGCCTACGGTGAGGTGGACGAGCTGAACTCCGCCATCGGGGTCGCGATAGCGTGGGAACCGGTGGCGCTCGAGGCGGAGCTGCTCGAGACCATCCAGCGCGACCTCTTCGCCATCGGCGGCCGGCTGGCGAGCCCGGAGCCGGAAAAGGTGGCGAAGGCACTGAAGAAGGCGGTCATTCCCGACGAGCGGATCACCGTGCTCGAACAGGCCATCGACCGTGCGGATACCGAGATCGCCCCGCTCAAGTCGTTCGTGCTGCCGGGCGGCACGCCCAAGGCGGCTGCGTTTCACCTCGCGCGCACCATCTGTCGCCGAGCCGAGCGGAGCGTGGTTGCCCTCGATCACGCGGATCCCGTCCCACCGATCATTATCAGTTATCTCAACCGGCTCTCCGACCTGCTGTTCACGCTCGCGCGCCTCGCCAACCACCGCGCGGGTGTCTTCGACCGCACCTGGTAGACAGTGGTCTCGCACAAGTTCTTCCAGCTGGACGTCTTCACCGCCACGCCGCTCAAGGGCAACGCGCTCGCGGTCTTTCCTGACGGCCGCGGTCTCGACGCACTCACGATGCAGGCGCTCGCGCGCGAGATGAATCTCTCCGAGACGACCTTCGTCACCGATTCCGACAAGGCGACGAAACGGGTCCGGTTCTTCACGCCCACCGCCGAGGTCCCGCTGGTCGGTCACCCAACGATCGGCACGTGGTGGCTGCTGGCCGAACGCCGCCTGATCGACCTCGCGCCGAACGGCGAGACGGTCATCACGCAGGAAACGGGTGCGGGGGTGTTCCCGGTGCAAATCACGATGGCGAACGGGAGACCGATTCGCGTGGTGATGACGCAGGCGTCGCCCGAGTTCATGGGCACGGTGACCGACTTCGCGAAACTGGGGAAGGCGCTGGGCGGGGATGCAAAGACAGTGAGCCGGAAGCCGGTACCCCAGGTCGTCTCAACCGCGCTTCCCCAGCTGATGATTCCCATCAAGTCGCTCGAGATCCTTAAGAGTCTCCCCAGCGGCGGCCTCGGCACAACGCTGGCCACTCTGTTGAGAGGCGTTCAGTCCGATTGCGCGATGTGCTACGTGGTGAAGGAATCGCGGGCGGGTGAGGCAAACGTGCATTGCCGCATGTTCGCGCCGGGATTCGGCATTCCGGAGGATCCCGCGACGGGCAGCGCCGCCGGTGCGCTCGGCGCGTACCTCGTCTGGCACAACATCGTGCGGCCGCACAGCGGCCTCGCGAAAATCGTCGTGGACCAGGGAATCGAGATCGGCCGCGACAGCAGGATCGAAGTAGAAGTGTCGGTCGGGAACGGCGGAGATATCACCGAAGTCCGGGTCGGCGGCGAGGCGGTGACCGTGATCGAGGGCGAGGTCCGTTTATGACTTCCACCGTCGTGCCGGTGGCGCTCCCCGGCACTCCGTACGACATCGTGATCGGCAGCGGCGTGCTGCGCGAGATGCCGGCGCTGCTCGGACGGCATTGCCCAGCCGCACGCTACGTCATCATCACCGATTCCACGGTCGGGGCGCTGTATGCCGCCGGCCTTTGCACGACGCTTCCCGGCGCCACCGTCCTCGAATTCACCGCCGGCGAAGCGCACAAGACGCGCGACACCTGGAGCTCGCTGACCGATAAGCTTCTGGCCGCCGGCGCGGGCCGCGACGCGGCCATCCTGGCGCTCGGCGGCGGCGTGGTCGGCGACGTGGCGGGATTCGTCGCGGCCACCTACCTGCGCGGGATTCCGGTGGTCCAGGTCCCGACATCGCTGCTCGCGATGATCGACAGCTCGGTTGGTGGCAAGACGGGCGTGGACACAGCATCAGGCAAGAACCTGATCGGCGCCTTCCACCAGCCGAAACTGGTGGTGGCAGATGTCGCCACGCTGGCGACGCTCCCGAAGAACCATCTCGCGGCGGGACTCGCCGAGGCCATCAAGCACGGCGCGATCGCGGACCGCACGTATTTCGACGCGCTGGTGCGCGACCGCGCCAGCCTGATGGCATGTGATTCCGACGCTCTCGTGAAAGCGGTCGTTCCGAGCGTGCGGCTGAAGGCCGGGGTCGTGGTGGAAGACGAACGCGAATCAGGGCGCCGCGCGACGCTCAACTTCGGCCATACGATCGGCCACGCGATCGAAGCGGCGATGAACTACTCACTGCTTCACGGCGAGGCGATCTCGATCGGCATGGTGCTGGAAGCCAAACTTGGTGAAGCCATTGGGGTCACGGCAAAGGGTGAAGCGGCCGTCCTCGCCTCGACGTTCGAATCGTTTGGCCTCCACACGCGGATGCCCAAGGGCGTAGACCGGGCCAGCGTGCTCTCGGCGATGCGCCATGACAAGAAAGCGCGCGCGGGAGAGATCCGGTTCTCACTGATCAAGCGTGTAGGAGAAAGTGCCCGTGACTCGAAGGGCGGCTGGACGATCCAGGTCCCCTTTGACCGGATCGAGGAGGTGCTTGCCACTGGTTGACCACATTTCCAGACGACCTTCCCACACGGTTTCCACATTTCCAGATGTCGTAACTACCTACGTAAAAATAGCTTACGCAGCTCGCACCAGAAGATACAAGCAAAAAGGTCAAACATTGACGTGGACAAACTGCGGAATGTCTTAGCCCGAAACGATTTGTGATGTTGAAAAGCCTGTTTTCTTGACGGTGTTTTTTCCCTTCCTATATTCGCAGCCGCTTTGATGGTCATCTCGACGGCGCCCGATGGTCTCTGCGTCGTCGCATCCAAAAACGCGGGTTGTGTCCATGGCCCAGCTTCGGTCCACGAAGTCCAAGGCGTTTTTTCGCACGAGTTCTTCGGGCGCCTTCGATCAGTACCTGCAGGACATCCAGAAACTCCCCCTGATACGAGATCCCTTGGAAGAACGGCGGCTGGCCCGCCGGGCGCAGCGCGGTGACGAACAGGCAGCGGAGCGCCTGGTCACGGCCAACCTGCGATTCGTGATCTCGTACGTGAAGAAGTACCAGGGCCACGGGCTGGATCTCTCGGAGCTGGTGGCGATCGGAAACGAAGGGTTGCTGAAAGCAGTGAAGAAATTCGATCCGGACCAGGGCGTGAAGTTCATCTCGTATGCGGTGTGGTGGGTCCGACAGGCTGTCCTGAAGGCGCTCGCCGAACAGACTCGCAGTGTTCGCATCCCGCTGAATCAGAACAGCCATCTCATTCGCATGTCCCGTACCGAGACCTATCTCTCCCAGGAGCTGGGACGGGAGCCGACCGACGCCGAGATCGCGAAAGCGCTCGACGATTCGGTGGACAACGTGCGCAGCGCGCGCCGGATGACGGCGGCCGAGGTGTCGCTGGACGCGCCGATCGACCGGACGGACAGCGGCGCCTCCACGATGGGCGAGCGGTTTGCCGATACGGACGGCGCGGACATCGAGGGCGACACCGAGTTCAAGCTCATGCGCGAGACGATGGACGGCGTGCTCCGCAAGTACCTGACGTCGCGCGAACGGAAGATTCTCTACTTGTACTACGGACTCGAGGAAGGGGCCGAGGGGATGACCCTGGAGCGGATCGGCGAGATCATGGGCGTCACCCGCGAGCGGATCCGCCAGATTCGGGAGCGTGCTTTCGAAAAGCTGAGAGAGAGTCCGGATGGACGCGCTTTGAAAGGTTTTTGGGCGGCGTGATTTAGCCTCAGCACGGGGTCGGCGGGTCGCGGAGCGCCATCCGAGAGTTCCGGAAACTCTGACAGTATTGGCCTGTAGGGTCGAATCCCGATTGTCCGCAGCGGTCATCCGGACCAATAGAGAGGCTAACCTAGGTCCGGAGCGACCCCGATGACTCGACACATCCGCCCGCTTATCGTCCTCGTGTTGATCGGCTGCGCCGATCAGCACCCGTCAGGCCCCCCGAACCTACGCGTGGTGGTTGGAGAAGCTGAGAGCGCACGCCGGGAGCAGTATCTCGCGGCGGCAAAGAGAACCATCGACGACGAGTTTGAGAGTGTTGCGCGAGATCGAGTGAGTGGTTTCGCTGGATTCTACTTTGATGCTGCAGGACACCCGGTTGTGCTCCTCACGGACACCAGTCGGCGCGGTGGGATTGCTCAGTGGGCGGACAGCACACTGAATATTCTCCGCATGACGGACCGGGCACTGCGCTTTCGACAGGCGGACTACGACTGGGTCACTCTCCAAACGTGGCGCAACAAGTTTCGAGGGATCCTAGTTGGACGCCATGGAATGCTGGACATCAACGAGGCGAGGAATCGCATTACCATCGGACTCCGCAACCTGGCCGACTCCGCGACAATCATTTCTGAAGCCCTTAGTCTGGACGTACCCCGTTCAGCGTTCTTCTTTCAGCGTAGGCTTCCCCGTCACGTAGACACTTGAGAAGTAGACTCTGGGGTGCTGGTGGACCTCGGTAAAAACATGAGTGGTGGTCGCCCGCCGAGGCTGTGGTGCGGCCGCTCGGTGTTATAGCTGTGCAGCCAGGCCGTCGTTTCCGCCC
>CAMDCH010000011.1:0-23983 GCA_945889655.1 bacterium HR33 | reverse complement strand
GCATGTTGTTGCTCTGGGGCGATCTCCTCACGGAGAGCGGCCAGGCGGCCATGGCGCTACCGGCGTACGAACGAGCCGCGCGCACGGGTGAAGCCGAGGCGGCGCACGCCGAGCTCCAGGCGGCGCGCACGCTCATCCGCCTGGGGCGGCCCGCGGCCGCGCTTCCGCGCCTGCGCGCATTCACGACGCGTTTCCCCGATCACATTGGCGCGCCCCTCGCGACGTTTCTCCTCGCAGATCTCGCCGGTGACGCGGGGCGCCGCGCGGAGTCGGACAGCCTGTACGACGTGGTGTTGAGCCGCTGGCCGGCCAATGACTACGCCTCCCAGGGCCGGATTCGCCTCGCCACGCGGGCACTCCAGCGCGGTGATTCCATCCGGGCCATGGCCTTGTACCGCGGGGAAGCGGACGCGCGGGGCGGGCAGCAGCAGGCCGCGCGGTTTCTCCTGGGGAACCTGGCGGCCCGGCGAGGCGACACCGCCACGTCGTCATCCGCGTGGTCGGAGCTGGCGCGGGTGGATTCGCTCGGCTACTACGGGTCGCTGGCGCGGGCGCGGCTGGGGCTTCCCGCGCCGGCGGTGGCGGCGCCCGAGCGCCGTCCGCCGCCGCCCGACCTGGCGGCCGAGCTGGTGCAGCTCGACCTGCTTGACGCGGTGGGCTTCTCCCCGGAGGCAACCACGCTCGTCGATTGGCTGGTAGCCGAGGCGGGGGACGGCGAGCGGGCGCTGGACGTGGCCGAGGCGCTGGCCGAACGAGGGCGGACGGTACAGGCCGTGGGCCTTGGCTGGCGGGCGACGCGCACCTACACGCTCAACGATGGGCGCGTGCTGCGGGCGATCTATCCGTGGCCCATGCGTTCGATCATGGAGAACGAAGCCCGGGAGTTCCAGCTCGATCCCTATCTCATGGCGGCGCTGGTCCGGCAGGAGTCGACGTTCGACATCGGGGCGCGGTCGCGGGTCGGCGCGCGCGGTCTTATGCAGGTGATGCCCGCGACGGCGCGCCAGGCGGCGCGGCGCATGGGCCTGGAGTGGTCGGACTACCTGCTGCACGTGCCCGACGCCAACCTGCACGTGGGTGCCGCGCACCTCGCGATCCTGCTCAAGCACTATGCCGGCGACAAGGTCCCGGCCCTCGCGGCCTATAACGCCGGACAGACGCCGGTGGCGCGCTGGCGGCGGACGTATGCGACGGGGGACGGCGCGCTCTTCGTGGAGCGCATCCCGTACCCGGAGACCCGCGGTTACGTCCGGTCAGTCCTGCGCAATCTCACGATCTACCACGCGCTGTATCCCGAAACCATCGTTCCTTGACAGCCTGCTGAACCGGGGCGCACAATAGGCGCGTTCCTCGTTTCTTTCCCCCCGGAGGGCGACATGCGCGGAAAAGTGAAGTGGTTCAACGATGCGAAGGGATATGGCTTCATCCAGCAGGAAACCGGTGGTGCCGACGTGTTCGTTCATTTCTCCGCGATCCAGGCGGACGGGTTCAAGACCCTCGCCGAGGGCCAGGACGTCGAGTACGAGATCCAGAACGGCGACAAGGGACTCCACGCCAGCAAGGTCATGAGAGTCTAGCCGGGGGATCGCGGGGCCCCGCGCCTCGGGCGCGGGGCCCTTTTCTTCGCAGTATCTTGTTCCAGTGCTGCCTGCCGCAACACCCGTTCGTCTCTTCCTCGTCGATGGCTATGCGCTGATCTACCGCGCCTTCTACGCCATGATGAGCCGCCCTCTGCGGACCAGTCGCGGAGAGAACACCTCCGCCATCTGGGGCGTGACCACCTTCCTGCTGAACGTCTTCCAAGAGCACCGGCCCACCCACATCGGGTGGGTGCATGACTCCGGCACATCGTTTCGCGCGGACGTCTTCCCCGAGTACAAGGCAACCCGCCAGAAACTCGGCGACGAACTCCAGCAGGACTTCAACCGGTCGATCGAGCGCGTCCGGAGCGTGCTGGACGCGATGCGCATCCGGCTGGTGCTGCTCGAGGGGTACGAAGCCGACGACGTGATCGGCACGCTCGCCAACCGGGCGGCGGACCAGGGTCTCCCCGCGGTGATCGTGTCGGGCGACAAGGATTTTTACCAGCTGATCCGGCCCGGGATCACGCTGCTGAATCCGGGCCGGGGCGGGGCCGCCGCCATCGAGGAGCACTGGGTGGACGAGTCGAACGCGTCAGAGCGGCTCGGCGTGCCGCCATCCCGCGTGGCCGACTACCTGGCGCTGGTGGGTGACTCGTCCGACAACGTGCCGGGCGTGAAGGGTATCGGCGACAAGACCGCGCGGTCCCTGATCACCGAGTACGGCGACCTCGAGGGCGTGCTGGCGCATGCCGCCGACGTCACGAACAAGCGGGCCCGCGAGGCGCTGCTCGGCGGTGCCGAGAGCGCGCGGCTCTCGCGCCGGCTGGTGACCATCCGTTGCGACGTGCCGGTTGAGCTGGACTTTGAAACGCTCCGCGTGCAGCCTCCCGACGCGGGAGAGCTCCGCCGGCTGTTCACCGAGCTGGAATTCCACACGCTGCTCGACAAGATCGCGCCGTCCGAAACGCCGACCGCGGCGGTGGCCGTCACGATGGTGACCGATGCGGCCGCCGTGCCGCCCGTGATCCGCCGCGCGCGGGAAGGCTTTGCCACCGTGGCCGTGGTGTCCGTCACGGATGACCCGCAGCGTGGCGCGCTCGTGGGGATCGCGCTGGCGAGCGCCACGGGTGAAGCGTGGTACTTCCCGCTGGGTCACCGGCTGCCCGAGGTCGCGACCCTCGAAGAGGAGCCTGCCCCTCCGAACCTGCCGCCGCTTTCGCACGACTCGCTCGCGCCGCTGCGGGAGTACCTCTCCGACCCCTCGGCTCCGAAAGGGGGGCACGACGTAAAGCAGGCGTGGCTCGCGCTCCGGCGCGCCGGGGTCGAACTGGCGGGCGTCGAGTACGACACGATGCTCGCGAGCTTCGTGCTCGACCCCGGTCGGCGTTCGCACGAGCTCGAAATGCTCGCATCCGACCTGCTCGGGTCCTCGCTCACGCCGCGGGCCACATTCGTGAAGGACGGACGGACCGCGCGCCCGCTGGCCGAGTTCGGGGTTCCCGCTGTGGGAGAATGGCTGGGCCAGGCGGCCGCGGCGGCGCAGGCGCTCCGCACGTATCTCGAGCCGCGAGTGAACGAGCTCGGTCTCGCGCCGCTCCTGTCCGGGATCGAAGTACCGCTGGTGGGGGTCCTGGTGGACATGGAGAGCCGCGGTGTCGGCATCGACGCCGCGGGGCTGTCGGTGCTTTCCCGCCAGTTCGCCACCGAGCTGAAGGCGCTCGAGGCGCAGATCTACCAGGAGGCCGGCGTCGAGTTCAATATCAACAGCACCCCTCAGCTCCGGCACGTGCTGTTCGAGAAGTTGATGCTCCCCGTCATCAAGAAGACCAAGACCGGCCCTTCGACCGACGCCGATGTGCTGCAGCAGCTGGCCGACAGCGGGTTCGCGGTCCCGACCCTCCTCATGGAATACCGTGAGCTGTCCAAGCTCCAATCGACGTACGTGGATGCGCTCCCGCAATCGGTGGACCCGTCGACCGGCCGCATCCACACCCGGTTCAACCAGGCAGGCGCGGCCACCGGGCGTCTCTCGTCATCCGATCCCAATCTCCAGAACATTCCGATCCGCACCAGGCGCGGCGAACAGATCCGGCGGTGTTTCGTCGCGGCCCCGGGGCATGTCTACGTGGTCGCCGACTATTCGCAGATCGAGCTCCGCCTGCTCGCACACCTGTCGGGAGACGAGGCCTTCATCGGGGCGTTCGAGCGCGGGGGCGACATTCATCGTGAAACAGCCGCGATCATCTTCGACGTGCCGCTGGACGAGGTCACGTCCGAAATGCGCGGGCGCGCGAAGACCATCAACTTCGCCACCATCTACGGGCAGGGGCCCTTTGCGCTGTCCCGCCAGCTGAGCATCACCCAGGAGCAGGCGAAGGATTTCATCCGGCGCTACTTCGAGCGGTTCGCCGGTGTGCGCCGGTTCCTGGACGAAGCGGTCCAGAGGGCGCGGGAGCTGGGCTATGCCGAGACGATCCGCGGCCGCCGGCGCTACATCCCGGAGCTGCGGGAGCAGAACTTCAATATCCGGGCGTTCGGTGAACGGACGGCCATGAATTCGCCCCTCCAGGGCTCGGCGGCCGATCTCATCAAGATCGCGATGATCTCCGTAGCATCCGGGTTGCGGGAGGCAGCCGTACCGGGCGGGATGGTGCTGCAGATCCACGACGAGCTGATCGTGGAGGTCCCTGAACCCCAGGCGGACGCCACCAGCAGGATCGTGCGCGAGAGCATGGAATCGGCCGCCACGCTGCGCGTGCCACTGGTGGTGGACGTGGGGGTTGGCGCAAACTGGCTGGACGCAAAGCGTTGAACCCACCATTTTGCGGGCACCAACAGGTTACCGGAGCGTGCGGGTCGTGCGGGACAAGCGGGGCTTTACGCTGATTGAGCTGTTGATGGTGGTCGTGATCATAGGCATGCTTGCCTCGATCGTCGGCCCCCAGCTCAGTCTTGCCCGTGAACGAACCTATGTCACCGTGATGCGGACCGATCTGCGCAACTTCGCCACCGCCGAAGAATCCTATTTCTACGACTTTGCTATCTACTCTTCCGATGCCTCCCAGGTCCAGGTGCGGGGCTTTGATACCAGCAAGGACGTGACGCTCAAGGTGAATGAAGCGACATCGAGCGGCTGGTCCGCCACCACGGCACATCCCGGCACAACCCAGAATTGCTACATGTTCCTCGGGAGCGCGGCGCCGATCGGGTCCGCCACGTCCGAAGGAGTGGTTTCCTGCAGCTGACGGTGACCTGGATGGAGTTCACCAGGCGCCGCGAAGGGATGATTCACGCGCTGGAGGGTGGACTCTGGTTCCATCGGCATGTGCTCCTGGGCGAGCCGATGGCGCACCTGGTTTCTTCAGATCGGGAACTGCTGTTGAACGTCGGGGAAGTCCTGCGGATGCGGCCGCAATGGCTGCAGTACAAGCCGCTCAAGTATCCACCGACGGGGGAGCGCCGCGAGGCCTGGCACTGGGATCTCCGCGGCCGTTTTCTCGAGCACGCCGCGAGGCTCGCGGGACCGAAGCGCTAGTCGTCGGGCCCGTCTGAGGCTCGTACCCCCGGCCACCAGTTCCACCTGCCCGCCAGGTGCATGATGGCTGGTACCAGGATCATCCGGATCAGGGTGGCATCGAGGAACACCGCCACCGCCAGCCCGAAACCCATCAGCTGCACCGCCAGCACCCTCGAAAAACTCGCCGTACCGAACACGATGATCATGATGGCCGCGGCGCTGGTGATGGTCGACGCCGTGGCGCTCAGGCCTTCCATCGTGGCCTGGTTGTTGTGGCCCGTACGGTCGAAGGCCTCCTTGATGCGCGACAGCAGGAATACCTCGTAGTCCATGCTGAGCCCGAAGACGATCGCGAACACCAGTACCGGCACGACCACGTAGACCGCTTCGGTGGGTCCATCCAGTCCGAAGAACCCGACCCCGACGCCTCGCTGGAAGACGAGCACAATCAGTCCGAATGCGCCGGCTACCGACAGGCAGTTCATGATCACCGCCTTGATGGGCACGAGGACCGACCGGAACGCGACGAACATCATCGCCGACGTCACGAGCAGGACCAGGGTTACCAGCATCGGGAACCGGCGCAGCAGCTCGTCCTGGAGGTCGACGCTCGATGGCGCGAAGCCGCCTACGAGGATGACGGTGGAGTCTCCCGCGACGAGCCCGCGCGCCACCGACCGGACGCGGCGTGCCACGTCCATGGCGCTGGTGAAGGACGTGGAGTCTGCCAGCAGGACGTCCATGACGGTGAAGCGCGCATCCGGGGACAGGTAGGCATTGTAGAAGTCCGGGGCGCGCGCCCGCGTGGACTCGAGCTCGCTGTACATGATGCTGTACTGGAGGATCGACGTTCGCGGGCGGATGTCCACCACGCTCCGGATGCGCGACACGCGCGGATCGGCCCGGACCGAATCGGAGAGCCGCCGCAGCAGGCGCAGGTGCCGGCTCGAGATCACCCGCTGTCCCGGCGGCGCCTGCACCATCACGCGGATCGGCTGGAGGGCGCCCCGCGCGCCCATGCTCTCGAGGGCACGCACCCCCGCGCCCGACTCGGTGGCGGTCGGGAACCAGCCTGCCCGGGGCAAGCCGATCTTGATGCCGACGAGGGGCCAGGTAATCAGCAGGACCGCGGCGCCGCCGATGGCGATGGCGCGATAGGGATGATGGGACAGCCAGCGCGCCCACCGTTCCCAGGCGGTGGGCGCGTGGTACCACGCCAGCCGCCGCGCGAGCCACTTGGGCAGGTCCAGCGAACGCCCGAGGATCGCGAGCAAAGCGGGCAGGAACGTGACCGCGAGCAGGACTGCCGCGCCGACCACGAGCACGCCGCCGATCGCGACGGACTGGGTTTCGTTGAGCGGCACGGCGAACAGCGCGCCGAATCCCACGATCACGGTAAGGCCGCTCGTGATCACCGCGAGACCCGCGGTGGCAATGGTCCGCGCCGCCGCTTCCCGCGCGCCGAGACCGCGATTCATTTCCTCACGGAATCGCGTGACGATGAGCAGGGAGTAGTCGATGCCCACGCCGAGGCCGACCATCGACACGATGTTGATCACGAAGACGGACATCGGGTAGAAACCGCTGGCCAGGTGCACGAGCGCGTAGGCAATCGTGATGGCGAAGATGCCCACGACGATGGGGAGCGCCGCCGCCACCAGCGCGCCGAACGCCAGGACCAGCACGAGCGCCGAGAGCGGCACCGCGCGCGCCTCGCCCCGTTCCGCGTCCGCCTTGCTCACCGTTCGCACGTCGTAGTCGAGCGCCGGGCTTCCCGTCACGTTCACCTGGTAGTCGTCGGCGGATGGGAGACGCCGGTGCGCCTGGTGGATGGCGTCGCGGAACGCCGGTACCCGCGCGGTCGCGTCGACCGAATCGATGGCGATCGCGGCGATGAAGAACGTGGTATGGCGGTCGGCGCTGATGAGTGCGGAGTCGGGCGTCGAATGAATCGACACGACCCTGGTGATGTAGGACTGCGCCGATGCCGTGGCCACCAGCGAGTCGAGGAATGCGGAGGCTCGCGGCTCGGTGAACGGATGGCTGCCCTGGATGGTGACCGCGAAGAAATGAAAGACCGGCTGGCTGAACTGCTCCCGCAGCAAACGTTCTGCGCGCTTCGATTCCGAGTCGGACAGGCCACCACCCTGTACCTGGAGCCGGTCACCGACCCGCCACGCTCCCGGGACCGCGACGGCGACCGCCAGTACCCAGAACGCGATGAGCATGAACCGCAGGCGGATGATCACGCCCGGGATGCCGGGCGTTCGGATCGCGTGCGTTCCGCTATGGCGCGATGGCGGCTTGGCGCCTTCCGGGCCGGTCAAAGGGACGCTTTCGGAACGCAACAGGTGGGTAGCGCACGCCGAATGCGGGGGCTCATATTGTAAAGATCAGCGTGCGTCGCATCCTGATTCTTTCACTCGTGGTCGCTGGGATCGTGGCAGTCCTGAGTCCCGGTCGCCGGTCTTCGATCGCGTCGTCGCCGGACGTCCACTCCGGTGCGTCCGGTGGTATGTCCCGCTCCGCCGGTCTCCTGCGGCCCGACTCGCTTCGCCGCGAGATCCTGCGTCGCGTGAACGGGTCGGGCACGTACCTGCCGGCCATGCTGACCCAGTCCGATTCCATCCTCAAGCGCTGGGCCGACCGGACCACCAACCCGCTGGTCGTTTACGTACCGCCTGACGGAGGTGCGGCCCGCGGCTACGTCCCCAGGCTGGGCGAAGCCGTGCGGCGGGCGTTCGACCGCTGGCAGCGCGTGGCCGGAATTCCGGTCACGTTCGTCTATACCCGCGATTCCTCGCGCGCCGACGTGATCGTACGCTGGATCAGCGAATTTCCTATGGACCGCACCGGCCAGGCCGATGTCCGGTGGAACGGGGCGGGCTGGCTCCTGTCCGGGACCCTGACACTCGCCACCCGCAATCCCGGCGGGATACTGCTGCCGGCCGAGGCCGTGTACACCGTCGCCCTGCACGAAATCGGGCACCTGATCGGTCTCGGTCACTCCGACAGCCCGGCGGACGTAATGTACCCGACAACGGATATCCGTGTGGACATCACGGTGCGCGATCGCCAGACGGCGCGACTGCTTTACGACCTCCCGCCCGGTTCCCTCCGCGGCCCCTGACCCGCGGAAGCAGCGAGCGGGGATCGTCCACCGCCAGGCCGATGTCGTACGCCAACTCCGCGTAGCGCCCCAGTCCCTCGAACGGAAAATCCTCGGCCCATTCATCGGCGGCCTCGTGGTAGTGATCCCACCGCCGCCGGAGCGCCTGCGAACTGTCGACCGACAGTCCCTGGTAGGGCGCGGAGCCGGGCACGATGAAGATGGCGGGCACCCCCAGGCGGTGAAACGGGAAATAGTCGGAGTTGGGGGTGGCGGCTGAAGTCGTCGCGCTCCAGCCGCGTGACGCGGCGACGTCCTGCCCGACCTGTCCAAGCCACGAGTCTCCGTCGCCGCCGGCGAGGCGCCAGCTCCATGGCCGCGCGGGCGGTGCCCCGGCGTCGAGGTTGATGACGCCGCGAATCCGCTCGAGCGGCCACGACGGATGCGCCACGTAGAAGTCCGATCCGAGCAGCCCGGCCTCCTCCCCGGTGAAGAAAAGCAGCAGCACGGAATGGCGCGGCCGCACCGTGGGCCGGTTCAGCGCGTCGCCGATCGCCAGCAGCATGGCGACTCCCGCCGCATTGTCCGAGAACCCGTTGTAGATGGAATCGCCACGCGCGTCCGGCACTCCGATGCCCAGGTGGTCGTAGTGCGCCGTGTACGCGATCGCGGTGTCGCGCGCGTTCTCGTCGCTGCCCCGCACCAGGCACCCGACATTTGACGACGTTACCGCAAGCCGTTCACTGCGCACGGACAGGAAGATCGAATCGGGCAATGCTGCTGGCTGGTCGGAGCGGAGATCGCGGAACAGGTCGCGCGCGAGTGCCGGGCTCGCCACGATGGACGTCAGCGAGGACCCGTACGACCGCTTGATGGTGGAGTCCGCGAGTGCCAGGCGGCTCTCGCCACGACTGCGGACGTACAGGGCGAACTGTTCCTGGTCGCCGGTGACCTGCATCAGCGCGATGGCCCCCCGGGCGAGGAGCGTGGCGTCGACGGCGTCCGGGGCCGGGCCGAGAATGACCGCGATCGCACCCGAGAGATTCAGTGTCGCTGTCTTTCCGGTTGTCACATCCTGCGCGGTGCCGATCAGCACGGCGGGGCCGCCGAGCGTGACATCGTCGCGCAGCCCGAGATTGGGAATGAATGCATCGCGGTAGGCGAATCGGCGTTCGCCGCGCGGGCCGCGCAACGTGAGGACCGTGCCGTCACCTTTGATCATGCTCCGATGCAGGGGCACTGGCTGCATGTACCCGGCTGCGGTCACGGGGCCGAGGCCGAGGGCAATGCATGCCGACTGGATGTAGAGCGCTGCGACATCGGCCTCGCGTGTGCCAGTGCCCCGGCCCGCGAGCGCATCATCGGACAGGAAGCGGGTGTATCCCCGGATCAGGGTCGTATCGATGGGACTGGCCGGCTCGCGACGCGCGACCGGGCGCGCGGGTTGCGGCGGAGCGCAGGAAACGAGGAGCACCAGCAACGGCAGGACCGTCCGGCGCGCGCGGATGGGCATCGTCTGGACGAATTCGCTTTCAGGTGGCTCGAGGATCAGCTAAGATAGCTACACATGGGCATGATGACGGTCGTCGCCATCCTCGCGCAGGCCGCGGCGGTGCAACCCTCCACGCTGGTCGAGCGCGCCATCGGGTCAGGCATCCGGGACGGGGTGTTTCCGGGAGCCGTCGTCGTGATCGGCACGCGCGATTCCATCCTCTATGCCAGCGGATTCGGTCACTTCACCTGGTCGCCGAAGAGCGCCGTTCCCTCTCCCGACTCCACGCTCTTCGATATTGCGTCACTGACCAAGGTGACGGCCACCACGCCCTCCATCATGTACCTCGTGGAGCGTGGATTGGTCCGGCTCGACCGGCCCGTCCGGGACTACCTGCCGGAGTTCGCCGGTGAAGGCAAGGAGAATGTGCTGGTCTGGAATCTGCTCGCGCACAATTCCGGGCTCCGCGCCTTTCTCCGTCTCGACACGCTCGCAAAAGACTCCGCCGGGGCCCGGAAGGTCCTGATGGCCGAAGCGCTGCGCTGGAAACCGGGCGCACGGGTCGAGTATTCCGACCTTAACGCGATGCTGCTGGGCTTCATCGTTGAGCGGGTAACCGGTGTTCGACAGGACCTGTTTGCCTCGTCGACCATCTTCTCGGCGATCGGCATGTCACAGACCACGTTCCTGCCGCCGAAATCCCTGCACCGTCGCACCATGCCCACCAACAACTGGCGCGGCACACCCATCTCGGGGGCAGTCAACGACCAGAATGCCGCGCGGCTGGGTGGGGTCGCGGGGCACGCGGGCCTCTTCTCCACGGCCAGCGACCTCGCGCGCTACGCCCAGGTCTACCTGCGTGGGGGGGTGCTGTCGAACGGCCGGCGACTGTTCCTGGACGGGACCATTGCCGAGTTCACGAAGTCCGCGGCCAAGGGCCGGGCGCTGGGATGGGAGTCGCGGGATACGGCGACCGCGGATAACGCGGGCCGGCGCATGAGCGCGGCGACCTATGGCCACACCGGCTTCACCGGTACGTCGATATGGATCGATCCGGTCAATGGCGTGTTCGCGATCGTGCTCACGAACCGGGTCTACTCAACCCGCAACCGCCGCCCCTTCCCGCGGATAAAGGAGATCCGCGGGCAGGTGGCCGACGCCGCGGTGGCATTCGTCGACCGACCCGCTATACTGCGATAGAACGCAATGCTGACCGAAGACGCTGTACGCAAAGTCCTGCGCCAGGTGAAGGACCCCGAGCTCAACATCAGTATCGTCGATCTCGGTCTGGTCTACGACGTGGCCGTGGCGGAAGATGGTGACGTCGACATCAAGATGTCGCTCACGTCACCTGGGTGCCCGTCCGGGCCGGAAATCGTGGGCGATGTGCAGCGCACCGTGAAGTCGCTGGACGGCGCGCAGAACGTGGACGTTGAAATAGTCTGGGAACCCTTCTGGACCCCGGAGCGGATCGATCCCCGGGTGCGGGCCTACCTGGGACTCTAGGCCGCGGGCGCGGGTGGTGGCGGGGGCGGTCCCTGCAGTGCCGCGCGAATTCTCTCCTCTCCCAGCGCTTCTCGCTGCCATTTCCTGAGTTCAGCGCGGTCATCCGGATCACCCATCGAGCGGCCGACCGAGTCCCACGCGACCGTTTCGAGCGCGCCATTCGCCGCGAGCACGCCTGGCTCCAGTTCCAGCTCCTTCGCCCGCTCGTTCCGCATCACCTTGAGACGTTCGAGCCGTGCCTCGATTTCCCCATCGGGACGCGGGCGCCCCGTTCGTTCGCGCCGCGCAGGGATTTCCTCCGGGTCGGTGAGGGCCCGCGTCACGATCTCGAGCAGGTCCGCGCCGAAGCGATCGAGCGCGTTGGATGTGATTCCCGGGAGTTTTCGGAGGGCTTCCGCGTCGGCTGGCATCGCCTGCGCGACCGCCACCAGCGTCTCGTTCTGCATTACGCGGAACGTCGCGCGGTCCAGCCCACGGGCCTTGTTCTCGCGCCAGGCGTGCAGCGCGCGCAGCGCCATCTGCCCGCGCCTTGGGAGCGTTCGCGCTCCCTTCAGCCGCATGTGGATGTCGGGATCAGCCACGTTTCCGTTCCAGCGCAACAGTTCCAGGCGCGCGAACTCCTCCTGGGCCCATGACAGCCGGTCCTTGAGACGCAGCTCCTCGTGAAGGCGGTCGCGGAGCGCGGGAAGATGTGTGGTGTCGGAAGCTGCGTAGTCGATCATTTCCGGCGTGAGTGGACGCTGAGACCAATCCGCCCGCTGATACTTCTTGTTCAGCGTGACACCGAAGTACTTCAGCAGGAGCGCAGAAAGGCCCACGCCAGGCTCGCCGAGCAGTTGTGCCGCGATTCGCGTGTCGAACAGGTTCCGGGCGCGGAAGCCGTAGTCACGGTCCAGCGACCGGAGATCATAGTCCGCGTCGTGGAAAATCACCTCGATGGATGGGTCGGCGAGGATTTCGCCGAGCGGCGCCAGGTCCTTCAGCGCCAGCGGATCCACCACGGCGGTGTCACGATCCGAGCTCACCTGGATGAGGTAGACCCGATCGACGAACTTGTGAAACGATGCGGCCTCGGTGTCGAAGGCCACGCGGGGCGCGTCCCGCAGCTGGGCTGCCAAGGCCTCCAGCTGCTGGGGCTGCGTAATCAGCCGGGCGTCGGCCTTAGTCACGCTGTGACAATGACTTGAAGGCGGTCACAATCTCGTCGGTGGCCTTGGCGAGGACCTTGTAGAACTCGGCATCGGGCTGCGGCGCCTGGCCGCCCATGGCCGATTCCGCCTGGAGTTTGCGGGCCAGGCGGCCCAGGTGTTCGAGATAGTCAGTTGCCGGACGCATATCGGTGCACTCCCCCGGAATGGTGTCTCCGCGGTAAATAATACCCGATGGCTCGCGCTCAGATCGTCGATCTCCGGCTTTACCCGGATGACTGTGATTCCTACGGCCATGTGAACCAGGCCGCATTCCTGCGCCTGTTCGAGAGGTCGCGCTGGGAAGTCCTGGCCTTGGGCCCCGGCGTGGATGTATTCACGAGGGCCGGCGCGTGGCCGGCGATCCGGCAGAATCACATCGAATACCACGCGCCAGCCTTTGCTGGCGAGCTCCTCTCCTTCGAGTTGCACCTCACCCATCTCGGCCGCACCAGCATGACCTTCTTCCAGCGCGCGCGCCGAAAGAAGGACGGTGTCCTCGTCGCCACCGCGCATGTCGTTGCGGTCTGCATAGACGGCAACGGGAAGCCGGTCGACGTTCCCGCGGCGATGGGGGAGTACATGGGCACGCGTCCCGCCATTCCCGCCGAGCCGGTGCGGGAGGTGAAGGCGCACGGCGCCACGTTCGCGGTGGAGACCCAGGGTGATGGTGACGCGATCCTCTTCATCCACGGCTTTCCATTCGACCGGACGATGTGGCGCCAGCAGGTTGCCGCATGCGCCGGGTGGCACCGTATCGCACCGGACCTTCGCGGGTTCGGCCTGTCGGATGCGGCGCCGGAAGAATGGAGGATCGGCGATCATGCCGATGACATGGCAGCCCTGCTGGACGCTCTGGGCGTGAAACGCGCCGTGGTGTGTGGTCTCTCAATGGGCGGGTACGTCGCGTTCGAAGTGTTGCGACGGCACCGCGAGAGGGTCCGTGCGCTCGTGCTCGCCAATACCCGCGACGAGGCGGATTCCACGGAGACGAAACGAGCGAGGGGTCTCACGATCGCGGCCGTGCGCGAGCGAGGCATGATGGCCCTGGTGGAATCGATGCTGCCGAAGCTGCTGTCACCCGCGACTGTCCAGGCGGCGCCGCGCGTTCGCAGCCAAGTCGAGACGATGATCCTCGACAACTCGCCCGCCGGCGCGATCCCCGCGATCGCCGCGCTGCGGGACCGCGCGGATTCGGCGGACCTCCTGCAAGGTCTCGACATCCCGGTACTGGTCGTGGCGGGAAGCGAAGACGCAATCATTCCGGCGGCCACACAGTCGGCGATGGCCGGAAAAATCACCGGCGCCGAGCTCGTAGTGGTGCCCGGCGCCGGTCACATCACGCCCATGGAGCAGCCGGAGGTCTTCAGCCGCGCGCTGCTCTCGTTCCTCCACAAGCTCCGCTAGGGCGCTACGCCCGCCGGTTTCAATCCCTGGTCCTTCGCCATCTGCTCGATCAGGTCGTCGATCGTCCGGGAATGGTGCATCGAGCAGAACTTGGGTCCGCACATCGCGCAGAATTCCGCGCTCTTGAAGTACTCCGCCGGCAGCGATTCATCGTGGTACTCACGCGCGCGCTCGGGATCGAGGCTCAGGCGGAACTGCTCGTTCCAGTCGAATGAATAACGCGCCCGTGAAAGCGCATCATCCCGCTTCGTCGCTCCCTTGCGGCCGCGGGCGATGTCCGCGGCGTGGGCGGCAATCTTGTACGCGATCACGCCCTGCCGCACGTCTTCGGCGTTCGGCAGGCCCAGGTGTTCCTTCGGGGTGACGTAGCAGAGCATGTCCGCGCCGTACCATCCGATCATCGCCGCGCCGATCGCGCTGGTGATATGGTCGTATCCCGGCGCGATGTCGGTGACCAGCGGGCCCAAGGTATAGAACGGCGCCTCGGAGCAGATCTCCTTCTGCTTCCGGACGTTCATCTCGATCTGGTGCATCGGGATGTGACCGGGGCCTTCCACCATGACCTGGACGTCCTGTTCCCAGGAGCGCCGGGTCAATTCACCCAGGGTTTCGAGCTCGGCAAACTGGGCCTTGTCGCTCGCGTCGTGAATGGAGCCCGGCCGCAGCGAATCACCCAGGGAAATGGTGACATCATGCGCGCGCAGAATCTCGAGCAGCTCATCGAAGTGCTCGTACAGCGGATTCTGCTTGCGATGGGTCATCATCCACACGGCCAGCAACGAGCCGCCGCGGCTGACAATGCCGGTGACTCGGCCGTAGACCAGGGGCAGGTGCTCCAGGAGGATACCGGCATGGATCGTCATGTAGTCCACGCCCTGCCGCGCCTGGTGCTCAATGGTCTCCAGCAACTGCTGCGCCGTCAGGTCCGCAACCTGCTCTACCTGCAACGACGACTGGTAGATCGGTACCGTGCCGATGGGAACGGTCGAAGCGGCGATGATCGCCTCGCGTGTCGCATCGAGATCGGCGCCCGTCGAGAGGTCCATGACCGTGTCGGCGCCGTACTTCACGGCGAGCTGGAGCTTCTCCACTTCCTCGGGAATGCTGGAGGTGACGGCGGAGTTGCCGATGTTCGCGTTGATCTTGACGCTCGAGACTTTGCCGATGGCCATCGGCTCGAGAACGCCCTCGAGGTGATGGACGTTGGCGGGGATCACGAGGCGGCCGCGCGCGACTTCGGCCCGGATGAGCTCGGGTTCCAGCTCTTCGCGCTGTGCAACGAACTTCATGGCTTCGGTGATGTCACCCTGGCGGGCACGGTACATCTGGGTGACGCACGGACGATGCGACATTGCCGACTCCCTCCGCCGGTATGAACCGGTTCAGGTTCTAAGGGTCTGATCTCAGCCCGCGTTGGCGCGGGCACCCCCGTCAGTTGGCAATCTACTTGATTTCCCTACCCTGCGACTTCAAGCTCCCTCGTGCCCCGAATAGCTCTTGTCACTGGTGGAACCGGCGCGCTGGGCCGCGCCGTGGTGCGGCACTTTATCGACGCGGGCCATTCCGTGCATGTGCCATGGGTGGCCGAACGCGAGGTCGGCGAGCTGGAGCGGTACCTGGGGGCCGCGCATTCGCGAATCACGCTGCACCGCTGCGACGTCACCAGCGAGCCCGCGGTGGTCGAGCTGTTCGGGACGCTGGGCGGGCGAGTGGACATCCTCGCCAACATCGTGGGCGGGTTTGCCATGGCGCCCATAGAAGAGACCGATTTCGCCCACTGGAACCGCATGTTCCAGCTGAACGCCACCGCGACGTTTCTCTGCACGCGCGCGGCGGTGCCCGGGATGAAAGAGCGGAGTTGGGGCCGGATAGTGAACGTGGCGTCAGGGCCGGCCGTCAATCACGGCGCGGCGAAGATGTCCGCCTACGCGGCGTCCAAGGCCGCGGTGCTCAACTTCACGGAATCGCTCTCGAAGGAGCTGGTGACCGCCGGCATCACGGTGAACGCCATCATCCCGAGTGTCATCGATACACCGGCGAACCGGGCCGGTGACCCCGGCGCCGACACGTCCCGGTGGCTCAAGGCGGAAGAAATAGCGCAGGTCGTAGAGTTTCTCTGCAGCGATAGCGCCGCCATCGTGAATGGTAGCGCGGTCAATCTCACGAGGGGCTAGAGCGCTCCCAACGGTGCGGGGCGCGGAAACGGCGCGCTGTACCGCCCCTGGTTGGCGTAGTGCTTGTTCCATTCCTCCCGAAGGCAGAACGGATCCAGCCCGGCCGGCCGGTCACACACCAGGACCCCGGCCAGGTGGTCAAGCTCGTGCTGGAGCAGCTCGGCCATCTCGCCGTCCAGCTCTACCGTGTGCGTCTTGCCCTTGAGGTCCTCGTAACGGACCTTGATGTGCCACGCACGTTGTGTCCGGACGATCATGTTGATGAAGCAGAAACAGTCGTCCCACACCGTGAAATCTTCGGTGCCCACGTCCACGATTTCCGGGTTTATGAGCACCCAGGGCTTGTCCATCTCGACATACAGGATCCGCATCGGGGCCCCGATCTGGGGGGCGGCGATGCCCCGGCCGATGCCGTATCTCGATCGGAGATCCCGGAGGGTTTCCTTGAGGTCATCCACTACGACGCGGACTGCGGGGGACCTGGGATTCGTTACCGGCGTGCTCGGAGTCCGCAAAAGCGGGTCTCCAAGCAATCGCACGCGGTGGACGGTCATGGATCCTGTGGTCGGTAAGGAGAGGCCGAATCTAGGTTGGGTCGCATCATGGTCCAAGTGACGGCCGTGCTGATCCTGTCGGCCGGCGATTCGGGCCGTATGGGTTCGCCCAAGGCAATTCTGAGAATTGGATCTCACACCTTTCTGGAAGCAGTCGTTGCCAATGTTCGGGAGTCGGAGTTGCCAAGTCGCCTTGTTGCGGTTTCGCGAGAGCTGCACAAGATCATTGATATCAATGCATTAGGCATCGCTGCGATAGCCGTATCGGTGTGGGCCGCGTCATGGTCCAAGTGACGGCTGTGCTGGTCCTAGCGGCGGGCGATTCGGGTCGTATGGGTTCGCCCAAGGCACTGCTGAGAATTGGATCTCAAACATTCCTGGAAGCAGTCGTTGCCAAGGTTCGCGAGGCGGAGTTGCCAAGTCCCGTGGTTGCGGTTTCGCGAGAGCTCTGCAAGATCATCGATATCAACGCACTAGATATCGCTGCGATAACCGTCCATGAAGAACAACGTCGCAATGGACCAATAGAGTCAATGAGGGCATGGTTGCGATCTGAATTCAACCAAATGGTTGATAGACTGCTGATTTGGCCAGTTGACCAGCCGCACGTGAAAACATCCACGATTCTCTCCATCCTTCGGCACTCTGATGCCGGTCCAGGCAGGAGCATCGTCGTTCCGGAGTTCGAGGGTCGGCGCGGACACCCGGTCATCTTTCGGCAGGCGGTCTTCGGCGAACTGCTGTCACCGACCGCGGACGGCGGGGCCAAGGCGGTCGTCCGGCGCGACCCCAGCAGGGTCCTGGTCGTTCCGGTGGACGACCGGGCAGTCACGGAAGACATTGATACGCCTGACGATTACAAGACCTTGATTTCGTCAACGGAATCGTTGCTTTAGTCGGTTTTCCCGAGTACTTTGCCTTCTATAATGGAAAGTCCCGCAATTGGATCGGTGAAGGGCCTCCGCGGCGATATCCTGCTGGAGTTAAAGCGGTCCCAACCTCGCACGGCCAAAGAGCTTGCTGAGACTCACGGCGTAACCACCAACGCTGTGCGGCGGCATCTCAAGGAGCTGGAGGCCGAGCACCTGGTTGAGTTCGTCCGCAGCCAGAAGGGACGCGGAGCTCCGACTTTTTCCTATCGCTTGACCGCTCCAGGCGAAGCGCTTTTTCCACGGCGTTACGAGGAGCAGCTGACTGACGTACTCACGTACCTCGAGCGGCGCGGCGGACGGCAGGAGATCCGGAAGTTTTTCGACGAGCAGTTCCGTCACCAGGCAGACGAGTTGATGGAGAGCTTGCCTGACGCGACACTGGAAGATCGTGTCCAGGCGGTGGTGGGCTTGCTGCAAAAGCAGGGATTCATGGCCGAGTGGTCCGTGGAAGGCGACACGTTGAGGATCGCGGAGCACAACTGCGCGGTGCAGGCGGTGGCCGAGAAGTATCCCGAGCTCTGCGAAGCCGAGGTGGAGTTCCTGCGAGACTTTCTCAAGACGGACGTTCAACGCGCGGCGTACATACCGAGCGGGTGCAACGCGTGCGAGTACGCGGTCGCGCTCACATCGGTTCACCGGTCGCCGCCTTCGGAGCAGGCATGACGAGTATCGAAGCCCAGGTTACACAGCCGTACAAGTACGGCTTCACAACCGACATCGAATCGGAAGTCGCGCCTCCCGGCCTGAGCGAAGACACCATCCGGTTGATCTCGCAGAAAAAGGGCGAGCCGGACTGGATGCTCGAATGGCGGCTGCGCGGGTACCGGCAGTGGCTGAAGATGGTGGAGCCCTCGTGGGCCAACGTGAAGTACGGGCCGGTCGACTACCAGAAGATCAGCTACTATGCGGCGCCTAAGGCCAAGCCCAAGCTCAACAGCCTCGACGAGGTGGACCCCAAGCTGCTCGAGACGTTCGAGAAGCTCGGCATCCCCATCGACGAGCGGAAGCGCCTGGCGGGCGTCGCGGTTGACGCCGTCTTCGACAGCGTCTCGGTGGCGACGACGTTCCGCGAAGAGCTGAAGAAGCACGGCATCATCTTCTGCGCGATCTCGGAAGCGGTCCGCGAGCATCCGGAGCTCGTGAAGAAGTATCTCGGCTCGGTCGTGCCCTACAACGACAACTTCTTCGCGGCGCTGAACTCCGCGGTCTTCACCGACGGGTCCTTCGCGTACATCCCGAAGGGCGTGCGCTGCCCGCTGGAGCTGTCCACCTATTTCCGGATCAACGCGTCATCCACCGGCCAGTTCGAGCGCACGCTCATCATTGCCGAAGAAGGCAGCTACGTGAGCTACCTCGAAGGCTGCTCGGCGCCGATGCGGGACGAGAACCAGCTGCACGCCGCGGTGGTGGAGCTGGTCGCGATGGACGATGCGACGATCAAGTACTCCACCGTCCAGAACTGGTACCCCGGCGACGAGGAGGGGAAGGGCGGGATCTACAACTTCGTCACCAAGCGCGGAAAGTGCGCCGGGCGGAATTCCAAGATCTCGTGGACGCAGGTGGAGACCGGCTCGGCCATCACGTGGAAGTACCCGGGCTGCATTCTCCAGGGTGACAACTCGATCGGCGAGTTCTACTCGGTGGCCGTGACGAACAACCGCCAGCAGGCGGACACCGGCACCAAGATGATCCACATCGGGAAGAACACGCGGAGCACCATCGTTTCGAAGGGCATTTCCGCCGGGCGCGGGCAGAACACCTACCGCGGCCTGGTCAAGATCATGAAGGGCGCCGACGGGGCGCGGAACTACTCGCAGTGCGATTCCATGCTGATTGGTGACAAGTGCGGCGCCCACACGTTCCCCTATATCGACGTGCGTAACAGCTCGGCGATCATGGAACACGAGGCGTCCACGTCCAAGATTGGCGAAGACCAGATCTTCTACTGCCGGCAGCGCGGGCTGTCGGCCGAGGATGCCGTTTCGATGATCGTCAACGGGTTCTGCAAGGAAGTCTTCCGCGAGCTGCCGATGGAGTTCGCAGTCGAGGCGCAGCGCCTCCTGGGTATCAGCCTGGAAGGAAGTGTCGGCTGATGCTCGAGATCAGGGATCTGCATGCGACGGTCGAGGGCAAGGAGATCCTCCGTGGCATCGACCTCACGGTCAAAGCCGGGGAGGTACACGCGATCATGGGGCCGAATGGCTCGGGCAAGAGCACGCTGGCGCAGCTGCTGGCCGGTCACCCCGCGTACGCCGTTACGGCCGGGACGATCACCTACAAGGGCCAGGACCTGCTCGAGCTCGATCCGGAAGAGCGCGCCCGCGAAGGCCTATTCCTCGCATTCCAGTATCCGGTCGCCGTTCGCGGCATAACCAACGCCTACTTCCTGCGATCGGCGCTCAACGCGGTCCGGAAGGCAAAGGGCCAGCCTGAATTCGATCCAATCGAGTTCCTGGATATGCTCGCGGAGAAGCTCAAGGCCATCGGCTGGGACGACAGCTTGATGAACCGCCCCGTGAACGAGGGTTTCTCGGGCGGCGAGAAAAAACGCAACGAGATTCTCCAGATGGCTGTCCTCGAGCCGAGCCTGTCCATCCTCGACGAGACTGACTCGGGCCTCGACATCGATGCCCTGAAGACCGTGGCCGAAGCCGTCACCCGCCTGAAGCGGCCGGACACCGCGACGATCATCGTGACGCACTACCAGCGGCTACTCGACTACATCGTTCCTGATTTCGTCCATGTCCTGGTGGACGGAAGGATCGTGAAGTCGGGGGGCCGCGAGCTGGCCCTCCAGCTCGAAGCCAAGGGGTACGACTGGATCCGGCCCGAAGCCGTAGCCGTCTGAGCGGGATCGACCATGTCCCAGAACGGCGTACTCGACCGCTACCAGGAACAATTCGGCAAGACCGGTAACCCGGCACCCTCATGGCTCGCGCGCCGCCGCACCGCGGCGATCGAGCGCTTCCAATCACTCGGTTTTCCCACCACGCATGACGAGGACTGGCGCTTCACCAGCGTCCAGTCCATCGCTGAAACGCCGTTTGCGGCCGCGGCCGCGGGCGGCAAGGTCTCGGCCGCCGAGCTTGGCGCGCTGGTCCCCGACTCCAAAGACGCGCTCCGCCTGGTTTTTGTAGACGGGCACTGGTCGCGCGAGCTGTCGACCATGACGCCGGCGATGATCGGAGTGACGGTTCAGCCGCTGAGTGCCGGGGTTACGACCGATGCGGAAGTCCTCGACCGACATCTCGCCCGTTACGCCCATGAGGAACGCAACGCTTTCGCGGCGTTGAGCACCGCGTTCCTGAGAGAGGGTGCGCTGCTGCATGTCGGGCGGGGCATCCAGGCCACTTCGCCGCTCCAGGTGGTCTTCGTCGCGACCGGTGGCGATGCCACGGTGTCGTACCCGCGGATGCTGGTCGTCCTCGATGAAGGTGCAAAGGCGGCGGTGCAGGAGATCTATGTTGGCCGGGGCACCGGCAAGTACCTAACGAATGCCGTCACCGAGCTCGTGGTCTCCGAGGGCGCGCGGCTCGACCATACGCGGGTGCAGCTCGAGGGCGAGACGTCGTATCACATCGCCACCACCCAGTCCCACCAGGGACGGGACAGCGTGCTCGAGTCCACGTCCATCGCCTTCGGTGCCGGCTTGTCCCGCCACCATCTTGGCGCGGTCCTTGGCGGCAGCGGCGGCTACCTGGTGCTGAATGGACTCTCGGTTCTCGGCGGCCACCAGCACGTGGACCACCACACCGTGATCGATCACGCCAAGCCGCACTGCGAAAGCCACGAGCTGTTCAATGGCGTGTTCGACCAGCACTCTCGCGGGGTTTTCAACGGGCGGATCATCGTGCGGCCCGGCGCCCAGCAGACCGATTCGAAGCAGACCAGCAACAACCTGCTGCTCTCGGGCGATGCGCGCGCCGACACCCAGCCGCAGCTCGAGATTTATGCTGACGACGTGAAATGCACCCACGGCGCGACGCTGGGCCCGCTGGATGACGCGTCGATGTTCTACCTGCAGAGCCGCGGGATTCCGGCCGCGGCCGCGCGGCGCCTGCTGACTTACGGGTTCGGTGCGGATATCGTGAGCCGTGTTCGTGGGGATGCCGTCCGCTCATTCCTCGACCAGGCGCTGGTGTCCAGGCTGGGACAGCTGACCGGGGCGGCCTCGTGAACCCGTCTGCGGGCGCGAGCGCCGTCCGGGCACCTGCCCCAACGTTCGACGTTGCCCGCATCCGCCGTGATTTTCCCATCCTCGAGCGCAGGGTCAACGGCCACCCCCTGGTTTACCTCGACAACGCTGCTACCAGCCAGAAGCCGCGCGCGGTCATCGAGGCCCTCGACCGGTACTACCGGATGGAGAACGCCAACATTCATCGCGGCGTCCATTTCCTCAGCGAGCACGCCACCGCGGCATACGACCGTGCACGCGAACGGGTGCAGCGGTTCCTGAACGCGGCATCCTCCGCAGAAGTCGTGTTCGTCCGCGGGACGACCGAAGCCATCAACCTGGTGGCCCACACCTTTGGGCGGTCACGGGTTCGCGAGGGCGACGAGATCATCGTGTCAGCGCTCGAGCACCATTCCAACATCGTGCCGTGGCAGATGCTCTGCGAAAGCCAGGGCGCCCGGCTTCGCGTCATCCCGATGGATGACACCGGCACGCTCGACCTCGACGCGTATCGTCGCCTGCTCGGTCCACGCACGCGCCTGGTGGCCGTGACCCACATTTCCAACGCGCTCGGGACCGTGAATCCGGTCAAGGAAATGATTCGTACGGCCCATGAGGCCGGAGTACCGGTGCTGGTGGACGGCGCCCAGGCGGCACCGCACGGGCGGGTAGATGTCCGGGACCTGGACTGCGATTTCTACGCCTTCTCAGGTCACAAGGTATACGGCCCGACGGGCGTGGGGATTCTCTACGCCAAGGCAGCCCATCTCGAGGCCATGCCGCCCTTCCACGGCGGCGGAGACATGATCCGATCGGTGACGTTCGAGAAAACCGAATACGCGCCCATCCCCGCGAAGTTCGAAGCGGGGACGCCCTACATCGCCGGCGCGATAGGTCTCGAGGCCGCGCTCGAGTACGTGGACGGCATTGGTTGGGCAGCCATCCAGGGCCGGGAGCGCCTGCTTCTGGAGCGGGCCGTGGACTTGCTCGGCCGGATACCGGGGGTAAGGCTGGTGGGAACCGCTCACGATCACGCGGCTGTCGTGTCGTTCGTGCTTGAGGGCGTCCATCCACACGACGTCGGCACGATCGCGGATCGCGAGGGAATTGCCCTGCGTGCCGGCCACCATTGTGCCCAACCGGTCATGGACCGGCTCGGCATCCCGGCCACAGCTCGCGCGTCGTTTGCTTTCTACAACACGCTCGAAGAGGTGGACGCACTCGCGTCTGCCGTGGACCGCGCACGCCAACTCTTTGCGTGATGGACGATCTCACCGAGCTCTACCAGCAAGTCATCCTCGATCACAACCGGCGCCCGCGGCACTTCGGTCCGCTGGCCGCGGCCACCAGCAGTGCCAACGGCTACAACCCGGTGTGCGGAGACCGTATCACCGTCCACGTGCGCGTGGCGGACGGCTCGGTTGCCGACGCGACGTTCGAAGGAAGTGGGTGCGCCATTTCGCGGGCGTCGGCTTCGCTGATGACCGATGCCGTCATCGGTCGCCCCGTGGCGGACGCCGACCGACTGTTCAAGGAATTCCAGGCCATGGTGACCACGAACCCCGCCGTGGCGATCCCGAAAGAACTGTCCGCCGCCCTTGGCAAGCTCGTGGCGCTTGGCGGCGTCCGGGCGTTCCCGTCCCGAATCAAGTGCGCGACCCTGTCCTGGCATGCGTTTCATGCCGCCCTCGGTTCGTCCAACAATCCCGTCACCACGGAATGAGCATGTCCGCTCCAGACGCGATTCGACTGACTGGTGTGACCAAGCGGTACGCCGGTCACGTGGCGGTGAAGGACCTGTCGCTCACCGTGCCGAGGGGGTCCATCTACGGCCTCCTCGGTCCCAACGGCGCCGGCAAGACCAGCACTATCCGCGCGATCATGGGCATCGTCCGGCCCGACGAGGGCACCATCGTCGTGCTTGGCAACCCGGGTGGCGGGTGGGCGGTCAACGAGAAGATCGGGTACCTCCCGGAAGAGCGCGGCCTGTACCGGAAGATGCGGGTCCTCGAGCTGCTGGTTTTTCTCGGCGAGGCGAAGGGTCTTTCAAGGGCGGTGGCGAGGAAGGAATCCACCGAGTGGCTCGACCGTCTCGGTCTCGCCGACTGGCGGGTGCGCAAGGTTGACGAGCTCTCGAAGGGCATGCAGCAAAAGGTGCAGTTCATCGCGACCGTTATTCACCGCCCTGAGCTGGTGATCCTCGACGAGCCCTTTGCCGGGCTCGATCCGGTGAACAGCCAGGTTCTCAAGGACACGGTGCTGGACCTGGCGCGGAAGGGGACGACGATCGTCTTCTCGACCCACGTCATGGAGCAAGCCGAGCGGCTGTGTGACTCGGTTTGCATCAT
>CAMDCH010000010.1:0-27160 GCA_945889655.1 bacterium HR33 | reverse complement strand
CTCGGCGGCTCCATCCAGCGCGGAGGCACTACCTACCAGGTGGATGCGACGCTGGATGGGGAGGACGTCATCGGCGTCGCCACGTCGGGGTCGGGGTCCCTCTATTTCGAGGCCCACGGCGAGAACGGTGGACTTCGCGTCATCGTGGCGACCATGAATGCGCAGGGCCAGCCCGACTACCAGCGCGCCGTCGAGGCGCTGCTGAAGAGCGGGGGAGCGCCGGCGGCGAGCGCCGCAGCCCCGGCGGCGTCAGCCGGCGGGAATCCCCTCGCGCGCGCCAGTGCCGCACCCGATCCCTTTGCCGGGAAGTTCAGCGGCGACGGGATCGTGATGTCGATCGCGAAGGAAGGCGACGGCTACAAAGGCACGCTCGAGACGCAGGGAACGGCGCTGCCGTTCACCGCGCAGTCGGGAAGCCGCGGCCTGACCGGCACGTTTGTGGCGGGCGGGACAACGTACATGTTCGAGGCGCGGCTCCAGGGCAATGTCCGGGCACTCACCAGCGACGGCCAGACGCATTCGCTCCAGCGGCAGGACTCGTCGAATCCGCTCGCGGCCGCTCCGTCGCAGTCGCCTGCCACCGCTGGTCAGCCCGTCCAGACGGCGCAGGACCAGCAGCTCGCACAGCTCCTGATGAGCCGGCGGTGGTGTGCTTTCTCATTCAGCAGTGGAGGTGGCTCGTCGGGGAGCAGCTCCACCGAGAAGATCACGTTTCTCCAGGATGGAACGGTCATCCAGTCGACGGGCGGGGAATCGTACTATTCGGGCTCGGCCGGCTCGGTGGCGAGCGATCGCTCCGGCGGGACCCGGGCCAAGTGGAAGGTGGAAGGCGGCGGGCTCCACGTCTCGGCCGACGGTATCCAGTGGAAACGGGTGAACCTGAAGATTGAACCGAACTCCAATGGCTATCCGATCCTGACCGCCGACGGGCGGGAGTACTCGGGCTGCTCGTGAGGATGGTTTTTGATGGTTGTATGGCTGGATGGTTAGAACCTCACAACAATCCAACCATCCAACAGTCCAACCATCTTCTGGCGAGGACCCGGGCCCATTCATTAGCTTGTGACGTCCCATCCGCGTCGCTCCAATACCCCCGGAGGAGAGAGATGAAGCGTTTCCTGTCATTGATCGTGGCGCTCGGGCTGGTGCCTGTCGCGGCCAGCGCCCAGAACACGCCGTACAATCCGATGCGCAGCCTCAAGGAGCCGCATATCGGGGGCAGCAGCAACATCAAGGTCATTGGTCATCTCCCGCTCGGCTACTACCGCACGACCGCCGACATCGAGATCGAAGCCGAGCTCTCGCGGCCGTACGTGTACATGCCGCGCCGCGACGCGGGACCCACCGCACCGGGCGCCAGCACCAACATCTCGCACGTGAACCGGATGGGGCCGTCCAAGGGCGTGGACATCATCAGCATCAAGGATCCGTCCAAGCCGTTCGTCCTGTACCAGTGGCGGATCGAGAACCAGGAACTGCACGGTACGCCGGGCGGTCTCGACAACGAGTACTTCAAGCACAAGGGCCGCTACTACGACGTGCAGTCGTTCCAGATGGGCAACAGCGGGCCTGATGCTGATCTCGGTGCCGTCGTCCTCGACGTGACCGGCCTGCCTGATACCACGAAGATCAAGGAAGCCGGCCGCATCCGCGTGCCCCAGCATCCCGGCGGTTTCCACGACGTCTTCCCGTACAAGCACTCCGATGGCCGCCCGCTGCTCTTCACCACCCTCTCGGGCCCCGGCGGCAACATCTATGACATGGACAAGTTCCTGGCCGGCGACCCGAACCAGGGCCTGATCACCAACATCGCGCCCCCGGCCGCGGGCCGCGAAGGCCGTCCCGGTGGCTGGCATGACTTCTACGGCGGATATGATCCCGCTACCAAGCAGGACAAGTTCTATGGCGCGGGCGCGGGCGGGTACTACGTCTTCGATATCACCAACCCCGCGGCTCCCAAGCTCCTCGTCTCGGTGACGGGGGTTTCCGGCGGCTCGGGTGGCCACACGTTTACGCCTGATCCCACCGGCCGCTACGCCGTGACCGAGTTCGAAGTCCAGTACACGCCGCTGCGGATTTTCGACCTCAAGCCGGCGCTCGACGGCACCGTGCAGACCATTTCGCGGCCGGTCGGTGCGTGGCTCGCCTCGTGGGACGGCAACCAGCACAATCACGAAGTCCGCTGGCCGTACGTCTTCGTCTCGGGTTACATGGACGGGCTCCAGGTCTTCAACATGATGGATCCCACCAACCCGTACACCGTGGGCTACTACTACACCTGCAACTGCACGCTTCCGGCGGGTGTCAACGGCGCGGGCCAGAACGGCGGCATGGACGGCGCGTTCGGCGTCGACGTGCGTAACGCCGATGGCGCGATCGTCATCAGCGACAAGGAAACCGGCCTCTGGGTCTTCAAGATGGAAGGCTTCGACGGCTGGAACGGTCACCAGTGGGGCCTGCCCAACATCTCCAGCGAGCAGGACTGGGATAACGGTCCCGACGGGGCGCCGAAAAAGATCAGCTAGGAATCTGATATTGCACGAATGACAGGTACGGGGTTCGGATGCGAAAAGCGTTCGGACCCCGGGTCGTTTTGAGGACCAAACTGAACCAGTCGCCGGACTCGATCCCCAGGAGGTTCGATGAAGCAATCGCCTTGGAGTTTCGTCCTTCTCGTCGTCTTCTTCGCAACACCACTTGCCGGCCAGGCCTACAATCCCAATCCGGCACCTGGAGAAGAGAAGAGCGCCAATGTGAAGGTCGTTTCGCACCTGCCCCTTCGCGTGGCCGGGCCGTTCAACACGTCCGACATCGAGATGGAGCAGGAGCTCTCTCGTCCGTACGTGTATGTCGACCACGCCAACGAGGCGAACCTTCCCAACCCCCGGATCGGGTTCGATATCATCAGCATCAAGGATCCGTCGAAGCCCAGGGTCATTTACGAATGGCAGATCGAGAACGCCGAGCTGCACAAGGGTCCCGGCTCGCTCGCGCCGGCGTACGTGAAGACCCGCGGCCGGTACTATTTCGTGAACGGCTTCCAGTTCCGGCAGGGTGGCCCCAATGTGGACCTTGGCGGGATCGTCTGGGATGTGACGGGCCTGCCGGACACCTCGAAGATCAAGGAAGTCGCGCGGCTGCGCGTGCCCGAGTTCCCGGGTGGATGGCACGAGACCTTTGCATACAAGCACTCCACCGGTCTCGCGCTGGTGGTGGCGCAGACGTCATCTCCCGCGGCTTTCATTTATGACATGGACAAGGTGGTCGCGGGCGATCCGAATGCGATGATCGGCAAGGCGGTCAATCCCTCGCAAGGAACCGCGGGCGGTCGCGCGAGCTGGCATGACTTCTACGTGGCGTTCGATCCGAACACGAAGCAGGACAAGCTCTACGCCGGCGGCGTTGGTGGCGCATTCATCTACGATATCACCGACCCGACGCAGCCCAAGATCATCGCATCGATTACGGGCGTATCGGGTGTGACGGGCATTCACACCTTCACGCCCACGCCGGACGGGCGCTATGCGGTCGCGCACCCGTTGCCCACCTACCAGTATGCGCCGGCCCGCATCTTCGACCTGAAGCCGGTGCTGGACGGAACGGCGCAGACCGTCTCGCGCCCGATCGGCGCGTGGACTCCGTCCTGGAAGGGATCGGTCCACAACTTCGAGGTCCGCTGGCCCTATGTCTTCGTGGCCGGCCAGAGCGACGGATTCCAGGTGTTCAACATGATGGACCCCACCAATCCGTACACGGTCGCCTTCTACTCCACTCGGCCGGGGCCGTACCTTCATGGCATCGGCATCGCGGGGTTCGACGTGCAGAATCCCGGCGGCCGAAGCAACAGCATGTACGAGGGCGCCTGGGGCGTTGATGTCCGCAATGCCGACGGCCTGGTTGTGATCAGCGATTTTGACAGCGGGTTCTGGGCCTTCAAGATGGAAGGCTTCGATGGCTGGAACGGTCACCAGTGGGGCATGCCCAACGTCTCCAGCGTGCAAGACTGGGACAACGGCCCGGACGGCGCACCCAAGCCGGGGCGAGTGAGTTAGCGCCCCCACCGGCGGTAGCTACTAAAACAAAACGGGAGCTCAATTCGAGCTCCCGTTTGCTTTGGCGGAACTGGCCCTCAGGGCACGGCGGTCGGGGCGGTGCAGTTCGCCGCGGGGTTACCCCTCGGCAGGCACTCATCCGTAGGAAGCTGAAGGTACGGGTAGACCTTGGTGACGGACGTGTTGCCCGCTGCCCTGGGCAGGGTCTTCGGCAGGCTGCCCAGGCGGTTGAATCTCCGGGCATCCACCCAGCGGTGACCGCCTTCCCACATCAGCGAGTAGAGCCTGTTGTAGAGCAGCTCGTCCAGGAAGACGGCGTCCGGCGATGCGATCGTCACCGGTGTCGGGGTTGCTGCCGATGCTGGTCCGAGCCCACCCGATGTCGCCCTGATGTAGTCGAGATCGGCGATGGCGCCCGGCTTGTCACCGGTGAACCAGCGAGCCTCGGCCCTCAGCAGGATCAGCTCCTCGTTCCGGAGGATGGGAATGGGTGTCTCCGGTGAGGGATAGAGCCGCCAGCATGCGTCGACCACGTAGGTGTGGATGGTCTTCGCGGTGATCTTCTGGACCTTGGTGGTCCACCGGGTGTCGATCGTCGCGCCGTTGAACTGCGCCCCGGTTTCGAGCGAGGTCAGCGCAAACAGCTGGCGGCAAGTCGGGTCGTACAACGGGTTGGTGCGGTCGCCGGAGCGGGAGCTGTACGTGTCGTATCCGCCGTAGCGGACCGACGATCCTGCGGCGGTTGTGATGAATGACCCGGTCAGCGCGGTCAGCGTGGTCGCATAGTCCGCCTGGTAGGCCGCGATCCGGGCACGCAGGCCGCGGTTGAACGTACGGAACGCAACGGGCGTCCCGAAGCTGGCGCCCTGGGTCGAGGTGGTGAAGCCGGGGGGAAGCGTGAACGAGAATGCTGTCCCTGCCGCGCCCAGATGCGTGCTGCCTTCGTCCAGCAGCTGGGCGATCCGGGTGAGCACCTGTGCCTTGGGGGCGATCGCCGCGGCTGCATCGCTGGTCGCGATGTCCACGTCGATCGGGATCCCCGATGCATCGAAGGCGTTGATCAGGCGATTGAAGGCGATTGCCTGGATCGTCTTGGTCACGCCACGGACGCCTTCCTTCTGCGGGTCGGTCAGGCCGGTCGCCGTACTCAGGGCCTTGAGAATGACATTCCCCTGCTTGATGACACGGTAACCCACGCCCCAGCCGACATAGCCCTGCTCACCCGTGCCGACCTGGTCGAACCGGTCGGTGGGGTGCTGCGGGTTGGACGGGTCGAGCTCCATTCCCTCGCGCCCGAAGTTGCCCATGACGGACGTGTGGGACTGGAGGAACGATGTTTCGAACTCGCGTGACAGGCCGAACAGGCCCACGACCGCGGCGCCGACCTGGGCGGCATTCGCGCCTTCCTGAAGCTCGGTGATGCTCTGGGCGCCATAGTTGGGCACGTTGAAGTCATTGCAGGCTGGCGCGGCCAGGATGGCCAGGGCCGCCAGGATCGCGCCTGAGGCGCGGCGGATGCTATGCATGGTCTTGGTCATGGTCAGAACCCCATATCCACGCTGAACCAGAACGTGCGGCTCGGAGGATAGGCCCAGAGCTCCTGGCCGATCCGGGAAGCCGCGCCAGACTCCACCACCCACCGGGCGTCGGGATCCACGCCCTTGTACGGTGTGAGCGTCAGCAGGTTGCGGCCGGAGAGGGAGAGCCGGACGTAACGGGCGCCGGTCCACACGCGGTGGACGAGTGACGTAGGCATCTCGAAGACGAGGGTTGCTTCCCGCAGCCGCAGGTACGACGCGTCTTGCACGTACACGCTCGACATGCGGGTACCGCTGGAGAACTGCAGCGGACGGACCAGGCCGATGGGCCGGCCATCTTCGGCCAGCTGGTCCCAGTCGGCGCTGTTCCGGTTGGAGTCGAAGAGCCACTGGGTGAGGTTGGAGACCCGGCCACCCTTCTGCCGATCGACCACGAACGACACGCGGAATGCCTTGACGGTGAGGTCGTTGGCGAACTGGAGGGTGTAGTCCGGACGATTCTCCCCGACCTTGATGCACGCGCCCTTGGCCACGGCAGCGCCGGAGACCGGGTCCACGGTGACGGTGGAATCGGTGCCGTAGATCGCGGTAGCCGAGCCGCCCTGCTCGATCCGGATGGAACCGCCGCCGAAGCCGCAACCGCCGAATTTCGGGACGGGGAGCGAATCAATGGTGCTGCGGAACGCGTGCATCGACAGACGCGGATTCCATTGCACCGCGCGCGACTGGATGGGGAACCCCGAGAGCGCTACCTCGATGCCTCGGGTCGTCATGATGCCGCCGTTCAGGAACTCCGACGTGAACCCGTAGGAGCGCGCCAGCGCGCGGGAGAGCAGCAGGTCGGTAATGCGTTTCTGGTAGACCGTGAACTCGAGGTTGGCGCGGGCGTTGAACAGCGTGGCGTCGAAGCCAGTCTCGAGCTCGAGCTGCCGCTCGGGCACGATGTTGGAGGCGGCCGACGAGCCGGCGATCTGCGCCGCCGGGATGCCGCCAACATTGAGACCCTGGAGGGCGGTGAACTTGGCCCCATAGCGTGGCTGGTTGCCCGATGCGCCGCCGGCCGCGCGGAGCTTGAGCTCATCCACCACGCCGGTCAGCAGGCCCGGGAACCGGAACGAGGCGGACGCCTTCGGATAGTAGAAGATCCTGTCGGGGTCGCCGTTGTTGCTGCTTCGGTCGGCCCGGATGCCCAGCGTCAGGAGCAACCGCTCGTTGAGGGCGAGGAACTCCCCCTGGCCGAAGTAGCCGAAGTCCTTCACGTATTCATGCTGCGCGTCGATGCCGACGTCGGTGCCCGCCGTCGGGATCTGGAGGCCACCGACAAGGTTGGCGGCACGGATGCGGTCGATATACAGCTCGCGCGCCTCGTACTGGACCCCGAACTGCGTAGTGATGGTCGCGGGCGCGAGCTTGAGTGTGTAGACGCCGTTGGAGCTCAGGTTGTAGTTGAGGTTCCGGCTCTCGGAAACCACCGAGGTTCCCAGGAGCCCGTCCAGCGCCTCGAACTGGAGTTCCGGCGGTGAGAAGACCCGGTTGTCCTGGTGGAAGAAGTCTGCGCCGCCCGTGGTGATGAACCGGAAGTTGTGCTGTGCCCCTTGCAGGATGTCCAGCTGGACCCGGCCGGTTCCGAGCATGCGCCACACGTTCTCGTAGTTCTTGAATATCGAGGCCGTGTGGAGCGGATTGGCGGCGACATAGGGATTCGTCGGGTAGACACCGCCCTCGCAGAAGGCCTGCTTGCTGCCATCGGGACAGGTGGCCCGCAGGTCGAAGAAGCTCGGTGTGTTTGACAGCCCTGCGTAGTAGCTGGAGTTGTTGTTCTCATTGATCGTGAGTCCCTTGTCGCCGCTGGTGTTGGCGACATCGGTTCCCACCTGGATCTGGAGGCGGCTGCCGACGGCCTGGTCCAGGTTGAGCTTCACCGAGCGCTTGTCGGCGAAAGTGCCGTGGATGATGCCCGCCTCATGCCGTACGAGCCCCGAGGCGTAGTAGCGCGTGTCCTCGGTCCCGCCGTTCATGCTGAGGTTGGTCTCGAAGTTGAACGGCTTCCCGCCGACCAGCGCCATCTCGTTGTCGAAGAACTTGTCCGCCGCCCAGCCGGTGACCGGGTCGCTGGCGGCCGCGCCATAGCGCGTTGTCGCCTCGGCCTGGGAGGGGAAGCGGCGCAGCCCCACGGTCTTGGACACGCGCGCCGTACCAAACCGCTGCGTGATGCTGAACTGCGGGGCGCCGACCCGGCCGCGCTTGGTAGTAATGATGATGACGCCGTTCGACGCCTTGGACCCGTAGATCGCCGAGGCCGCGGCACCCTTGAGGATCTCGATGTTCTCCACGTCATTCGGATTCAGATCGGCGATCCGGTTGGTGGAGTTCTCGCCGGTCGTCGCGACCGTCGTGCCCCGGGCGGCCTGGCTCACGAAGTTCGTGCCGCGCGGAATCATCACGTCGCTGGCGATGACACCGTCAATCACGTAGAGCGGCGTGAACTGGCCATTGATCGAGGTGATGCCGCGGAGCGTGACGATGTCGTTGCCGCCCGGCGCGCCGGACCCGGAAACGATGTTGGCGCTGGCAAGCTTGCCGGCCAGCGCCTGGCTCACCGAGGGCGCGGAAACCTGCGCCAGCTGCTGCGCGTTCACCGTGGCGACAGCGTTGGCCAGGTTCTTCCGTTCCACCCCCGAGGCCTGGCCTGTCACGATGATGGCTTCCAGCTGGAAGTAGTCCCGCGCCAGCGTGATCGCCACCGAGTTCTGCGCGGCCGGCACGCCGATTTCGTACCGCTTGAAGCCGATACTACGGACCGAGACGGTCACATCACGGGACGGAGCCGACACGGTGAACGTGCCGTCATCCTTGACGGTGGCGGTGATGGTCGTGCCGGTGATGGCCACCTGTCCGGCGGTGACCGCGTCGCCGGAAAGCGAGTCCGTCACCCTGCCCGTGATGATGCGCGTCTGCGCCGGTGCGGCCTGGGCCGCGACGCCGGTCAACAGAGCCAAGATCCCAACAACCTTGAATCTCATCGTTCCCTCCTAGTGGAATACTGCCCGGTGATTGACCGGGACGTGCCCGAATTGTGAGAGGCGGGTCGAGGAAGCGTCCTGCTGGAACGCGATGCGTTGAGGTTCTTGCCGGGGCGTACCCTAATGTGCGAAACGCCGCAAGGAGTGTCAAGGAACGGGTGCGGCTGTTCCGTCCTGCTTCTTGCGCGCGAGGTGTGCGTGCATATTCTCCGAACGTGTCCCGTCACGCTCGCGAGGTTCCCATGGTTCGCTCCACGGTTGCGTCGGCACTCCTGTTGCTCGTTGCGCTTCCCGCGGCGGCACAGCACGCGCCCGGCCAGCAGTCCAGTCCCAATGTGCATCTTGTGGCCCACGTGCCCCTGGGCGCCGGCGGCACCGTGATGGACATCGAGCTGGAACAGGAGCTGAGCCGGCCCTACGCCTATGTGTCGCGGTCGGACTACGGCAAGCCCGCCGTGAAGTCCATCGGGTTCGACATCATCGACCTCAAGCGCCCCGAGCAGGCGCGGGTCATTCGCCGGTGGCGGATCGACCAGCCGGAGCTGCACCAGGGACTGGGAGGGATGGCGGGGAAGTACGCCAAGCTGAAGGGGCGGTACTACTACGTGCAGTCCTTTCAGTTCCGTGGCTCGGGTCCCGATCTCGACCTTGGGACCATCGTGTTCGACGTCACGTCGCTCCCCGACACGGTGGGCATGCGGGAAGTTGGGCGCATCCGGATGCCGGACCGGCCGGGCGGCGTGCACAATCTCTTCACGTACCGGCACTCGGATGGCCGAGCCCTGCTCTTCATCACGGTCGAATCACGCCCCGACTATCCCTACGGGGCCCACGTCTACGACCTCGAGAAGTTCGTGGCGGGAGCGCCCGACCAGGGCTTCATCGGCGGTATCCCGCTGCCCGAGCCACGCGGGTCCAACCGGGGCTACCATGACGCGTACGTGATGTACGACGTGGCGAAACAGCGCGACCTCTTCTACGGCGGGGGGCCGGAAAGCACCCCGCTGGGCGGCAACTTCGTCTACGACGTCACCGACGTGAAGAACCCGAAGCTCGTGGCCACGATCATCGCGCAGTCGTCCATGCAGTCGGGCGGGCACACGTTCGTCGCGACCCCCGACGGTCGTTACGGGCTGACCATCATGACGTCGCTCGCTCACCAGCCCGTACGGCTATGGGACTTGAAGCCGGCATTTGACGGCACTACGCCGGTCATCCGCCAGCCCGTCGGCGAATGGACCGTGGCACCCACCAAGAGCGGCCACATGATCGAAGTCCGGTGGCCGTATGCCTTCGTGGCGGACTATGAGCAGGGATTGCGCGTCTTGGACATCCGGACGCCATCTGATCCGGTCGAGGTCGGCTACTACGACACCTACAACTACCGCACCCCGTACGGCGTGGGCACCGAGGCGGCCGGTGCGTTCGGGCTCGACGTCCGGAACGCGGATGGTCTCATCGTGGTCCCGGACCTCCAGAGCGGCTTCTGGGCGTTCCGGCTCGAGGGGTTCAACGGGTGGAACGGGAACGACTGGGGAATGCCCAACTCGTCGAGTGTCCAGGACTGGGACAACGGCCCGGATGGAGCACCGAAACAGAAGGTCAGCTAAGGAGAACGCCATGCGCTCCCCGCTACTCGGAGTACTCGCCGCCGCCACGCTGGGCGGAACGCCGGTCCAGGCGCAGAACGCGCCCGGCCAGCACCACAGCCCCAACATGCGCCTCGTCTCGCATGTGCCGATCACCGGGTCCATGAAGGTCTCGGACATCGAGGTGGAGCAGGAACTGTCCCGCCCGTACGCCTACATCTCGCGGGGTCCCGATCCCATCGGCTTCGACATCGTGAGCCTGAAGGATCCGGGCAAGGCAAAGAAGCTGTACTTCTGGTCCATCGAGCAGCCCGAGTTGCACCAGGGTCGTGGCGTCAACGGGAAGTATTTCAAGCTGAAGGGGCGCTACTACTACGTGCAGGCCGTACAGATCCGGCAGGGTTCACCCAACCGCGATCTCTCGTCGATCATTTTCGACGTCACCGGGTTGCCTGACACCAGCAAGGTCAAGGAAGTCGGCCGGATCCGCGTGCCGGAAGCGCCCGGCGGCGCGCACAATCTCTTCCCGTACAAGCATTCGGACGGGCGCGTGCTGCTGTTTAACACCGTCGAGGCCCCTGCCGGCTACCCTCACGGCGCGCTGGTCTATGACATGGAGAAGTTCCTCGCCGGCGCCCCGGACCAGGGGCTGGTGGCGGGCATCCCGCTGCCTGAGCCGCGTGGCGCCGCCCGGGGTTATCACGACGCGTACGTCGCCTATGATGTTGCCAATCATCGCGACGTCTTCTACGGCGGTGGGCCCGAAACCACGCCGCTGGGAGGAAACTTCGTCTATGACATCACCGACCTGAAAAACCCGAAGCTGCTCGCCACGGTGATTGCGCAGTCGTCCATGCAGTCGGGCGGACACACGTTCGTCACGACGCCCGACGGCCGCTACGCCTTGACGATCATGACGTCCCCGGCCCACCAGCCCGTGCGCATCTGGGATCTCAAGCCGGCGCTCGATGGCACCACGCCGGTGATCCGCCAGCCGATCGGCGAATGGACGGTCGCACCCAGCAAGAGCGGTCACATGATCGAGATCCGCTGGCCGTACGCGTTCGTGGCCGACTACGAGCAGGGACTGCGGGTGCTGGACATCCGCACGCCACACGATCCCGTGGAAGTGGGTTTCTACGACACCTACAACTACCGGGTCCCGTTCGAGCCGGGAGGGGTCGCCTTCGGCGCCTACGGCCTCGATGTGCGCAACGCGGACGGGCTCGTGGTCGTAGCGGATGACTTCTCAGGATTCTGGGCGTTCAAGATGGATGGCTTTGACGGCTGGAACGGGCGCGACTGGGGCATGCCCAACGTGTCGAGCGTCCAGGACTGGGATAATGGCCCAGAGGGAGTACCGAAGAAAATCAGTTAGGCGCCGCTGAATGTCCTGATGGTGTGTGAGCTGAAGCGATCGACTTTACGGAGGTTGCATGCGTAGACGGATCTCTGTCGTAGTGGCGGCACTGGTAGCGACGTCCGGGACGGCAGCGGCGCAGTACCCCGCCGGCCAGCACCACACCCCGAACATGAGAGTCATCTCCCACGTTCCACTGGGCGCGGCGAACACGGTGATGGACCTGGAAATCGAACAGGACCTGTCCCGCCCGTACGCGTACGTGAGCCGGTCGAACTACGGCCGAGTCACGCCGCCCCAGATCGGCTACGACGTGGTCAGCCTGAAGGACCCGTCGCGCGCGTCGGTGCTCTGGCGCTGGCGCATTGACCGGCCCGAGCTGCACCAGGGCATCGGGGGCACCAACGGCAAGTACTTCAAGGTGAAAGGGCGGTACTACTACGCCCAGGCATTTCAATTCGGCAAGGACGGTGTGGATGCCGATCTCTCGATCGTCGTCTTTGACGTGACCGGGTTGCCGGATACCACGAAGGTGAAGGAGGTGGGCAGGATCCGCGTGCCCGAGGTCCCCGGCGGAGCGCACAACCTCTATGCGTACAAGCATTCCGACGGGCGGGCCCTGCTGTTCGTCACGGTCGAAGCGCCCCAGACCTACCCGCATGGGGCCCACGTGTACGACATGGAGAAGCTCCTCGCGGGCGCGGCCGACCAGGGATTCGTGGCCGGTGTGCCGCTGCCCGAGCCTCGCGGGGCGAATCGCGGCTACCACGACGCGTACGTGGCGTACGACCCGGTGAGCCACCAGGATCGGTTCTATGGTGGCGGCCCCGAGACGTCGCCCCTGGGTGGCAACTACGTGTACGATGTCACGGACCTGACGGCCCCGAAGCTGCTGACCTCGATCATCGCGCAGGCATCCATGCAATCGGGCGGACACACCTTCGTGGCCACGCCTGACGGGCGGTACGGGTTCACCATCATGACGTCGCTCGGCCACCAGCCGGTCCGGATATGGGACCTCAAGCCGGGGCTGGACGGCACGACGCCGGCCATCAAGCAGCCGATCGGCGAATGGACGGCGGACGCGAGGAAGAGCGCGCACATGATCGAAGTGCGCTGGCCGTATCTCTTCATCGCCGAGTACGAGGCGGGTCTCCAGGTCGTGGACATCCGGTACCCGCATGACCCGGTGCAGGTGGGATTCTTCGACACTTACAATTATCGAGAGCCATATGAAGGCGGCGGGGTCGCCAAGGGCGCCTTCGGCGTGGATGTGCGGAATGCGGACGGGCTCATCGTGATCGCGGACATGCAAAGCGGGTTCTGGGCCTTCAAGCTCGATGGGTTCGACGGCTGGAACGGCCGCGACTGGGGGATGCCGAACGCATCCAGCGTCCAGGACTGGGATAACGGCCCCGACGGGGCGCCGAAGAAGATCAGCTAGTTCGCACTTCTCTGTTGTTGCTGCTGCTGGGATCTGCCGGGTGCGGCGGCGGCTTGCCCCTCGGCAACCTGTCGTTCGGCGAGTTCAGGGCCGAGGGGGTCGTCGATCCCGACTACCTCGAACCGCAGCTCGCCCCCCTCGACCCGATCTTCCAGGCCTGCTACATGCGCGCACTGATGCGCGATCATGCCACCGAAGGGCAGATCGTCCTGAAGCTCACCGGTGGCGAATCGAAAATCTTTGCTACCGTGGTTGAGAATGCGACTGGTGACACCGAGCTGGGCACGTGCGTCACAGAGGGCGTCGCCACCATCAAGGTCATCGAACGTGGTGCACTGGGGCCGTGGGTCTACACGGCCGACTGGAGCGTCACGTTCGAGATCGTGCAGCCCCGGTCTCGCAAGCGGGAATCGACGGACTGAGCGGCCTGGTCGTTGTCCAGGCGGTCCTCGTGCTCGCGGCATGCCGTGGTGCCGCGTGGTGCGCTCGACGCCTCGGTCAGCCGGGTGTCGTGGGTGAGATGGCAGCGGGACTCGCGCTCGGTCCGTCGGTCTTTGGCACCCTCTTCCCTGCGGGATTTGCTACCCTGTTTCCCCCTGGCGGCCTGGGCGGCCTCGACATGCTGGGGCGCACCGGCCTCTACATCTTCATGTTCATCGTCGGGCTCAGGACCGATCTGCGCGTGCTCGCGTCCCGCATCCGGACCACTGCCGCCATCAGCGTGGCGAGCATGGCCATTCCATTCGCTCTTGCCGTGCCGGTGGGCGCCTGGCTCCATCACGGATACGCCGGAGCCGGGACCCCGCCGCTCGCGTTCACGCTTTTCTTCGGCGCGGCCGTGAGCGTCACCGCGATGCCCGTGCTCGCGAGGATCCTCGCCGAGCGGGGATTGATGGAATCCCGGGCGGGGGCACTGGCGCTGACCTGCGCCTGCTTCGGTGACCTGGTCTGCTGGGCGCTACTCCTGACGGTCTCCACGGCTACCCGGTTGCACCCTGTGTTCCTCTTCTTCGGGCTTGGACTCCTGGTGCCGCGATCGTGGGTGGGACTCCGGCGAATGGCCGATCGCTCGGAGCCGGTCGTAGCAGTGGTGTTCCTGCCGGTGTTCTTTGCTGTGACGGGGCTCAGGACCCACGTGGAGCTGCTCGACTCCGCCGGACTCTGGCTGACCGCGCTGCTGGTGCTCGCCGTCGCCGTGCTCGGCAAGGGCGGGGGATGCGCCGTCGTGGCCCGGGCCGCCGGGTATGGCACCCGCGAGTCGCTTACATTCGGCGCCCTGATGAATACCCGCGGCTTGATGGAACTGGTCTTTCTCAACGTCGGCCGCGAGCTGGGGTTCATCTCACCCGCGCTGTTCGCGATCATGGTGGTGATGGCACTGGTCACGACCGCGATGACGGGTCCGCTCCTCAATCGGCTGCATCCGGTCCCCCTGCCGGAGCCCGCGCTTGCTCGCTGACGTCGCGCCGTGGCTGGTGGTGATGGTCGCCTGTCTCTGGCTCGCCGTCTGGGCGGTCTGCCTGCTGATGGCGCTTCGATTTGTCCTGGTTGTTGTCGTTGCCGGCGTGATGACCGCGTGGGAATCCTTTCGCGGCACTCCGCCAGGCGGAGCCGCTTGATACCGACGGGGCGGGGAGTGGTGTTTGCTGCGAGGGTCAGCTTCTAGGGCTTGGCCTTGTCGAAGCCCCAAACGTACCCCGCGCCGATCATGAGGCCGAAGTGGCTGGCATTGGTCCGCACGGGCGGAATCTGCCCCACAAATGTGCCCCCGGTCGTGGTGACGGTCAGAGCCTCCGTTTCAGATGCTCCCATGAGCCAGTAGTGCATTTTTGCGTCCAAGTACCACTTGCGGGCGATCGGGATTGCGAGACCGGCTGCGATTGCAGGCGATAGCCTGAAGGTGGATTGATCACCGCTCACTTTCAATTGGAAGCTTCTCAACGAGAAAGTATTGAATCCCACCTTGAGCACCGAGAGCCCTCCGGCGATCCACGGCCCCACTCCTGAGGGGTGACTGATCTCCGCCATGGCACTGAGGCCGGCGGCCTCGTGGATCATGGTCAGGAAGCCGAGTTCACCGCCTACCACCCTGAGCCCGGTTGCCCCGCTCAACTGGCTGCCGCCGAGCTCCGCTCGAAGACGTATTGGACCCCGCAGGGTGCGTCGCGCAACCCAGGTGCCGCTGACTAAGAGGTTTGCGGACTGCGGATAGTTGGATGTGCCCGAGCAGAGGACGAAACACGTATAGCTGTCGTTGAAGCCTCCCGCTCGCAGCGCCGCGAGGAGCGCATCTCTCGAGTGACCCCATGACCGACCCATGTAGAAGGCGAGGGCCCACTTCCCCTGTTTGAATGACCGCGCCTGGCCTTGAGCGGAGGCGGCGGTCACGACGGTAAGAAGTAAGCTGGTGAGAATCGGGAAGGCGATTACCCGGGAGAGCGACATGGGAGCTCCTGGAGGTGTGCCGCGAATGTAGTGTCCGGCACGGCGCTCCGCGGTACCTGAGAGTTTAGGCTAGCCCCCAGCCGCGGGCCGGTCGTAGTTCACAATGTTCTCCCATTCGCTCGCGTCCGAGCGGACCACTACTGCCACCACCGGCTCCGTCTTGCTCAGACTGAAGGCCTCGCGCTGGGCGCACGGGTGGCCTTCTGATAATTGACCGCGAGTTGACCCCTCCGCCGTATCCTCTCCCCTATAATAGTAGTGCAGGCAAGTCGCTCACGAAGGGACTTATGACTCTGCGATATGCGCTGGTGGCCATGGCAATCCTGCTGGCATCGTGCGACCCGGCAGTTCCCCCGACGGGCATTGCGCCACCCGCGGACACGACTCCGCAAACCGGGGACACGAATGCGACGCCGGCAGGGGCGCCACAGTTTGCGGTCGTCCGTTCTCCGCGGTCCGGAACGGCCGACGTGACGGGCGGCGGCGGATCGACGCCCGCGGCCGATTCATGGTGGATGGTGGTGCTGGACAGTTCTGGGAAGGTCATCGACTCGGTGCTCGGATTGCCGGCGCAATCACCGGTGGACTGGTCCCCGGACGCGACCCGCATCGCCTACGGCGACTCTGACGGGCTCGTCATTCGGGACATGACGACCGGGCAGAACACCCGTATTCGCATCAGCCCGGCGCGCAATGCCTACCGGCCGGCGTGGTCCCCTGATGGGACGAAGATTGCTTTCGAGGCTTTCACCGGCAACGACAGCACCTGGTTCGACATCCATGTCGTCAACGCGGACGGCACCGGTCTCAGGAACCTGACCAAGTCGTTCGGTGGCGACTGGAATCCGAGTTGGTCCCCGGACGGCACGAAGATCGCCTTCGTGTCGAGCCGCAAGCAACCGGTTGCCTGCTGCGTCTATCCGTACCCCTACATGGACGTCTTCATCATGAATGCGGATGGCACCAATCAGACGCGGGTAACGGATGACGCGCTCTTTGATGATGGTCCCGCCTGGTCGCCGGATGGATCACGCATCCTGTTCACGCGGGAAACGGCGGGCGACCTGAGGCTCCATACGATTCGTCCGGACGGCAGTGAACTCTCCCTCATCGCCACCCCGACGGAAGTCGACCAGCATGCCAAGTGGTCTCCTGACGGGACCCGGATCGCTTATAGCTCGCGCCCGCCCGGCGCGTCGCCGGGACCGGAAGCAGCGTGGGATTATGAGATCTTCACGATCAAGCCGGACGGCAGCGGGTTCACGCGGGTAACCAACAACGCGGTCTCCGATATCTATGTGAGCTGGGCGCCGGTGAAGAAGGGCTAGGTCCTGGTGTAGGGGGCGATGTTTTCCCATTCGCTGGCGTCGGATCTCGCGACCACGGCCACCACCGGCTCCGTCTTGCTGAGGTTGAACACCTCGTGCGGCACACCGGCCTCGATGTAGATGAAATCGCCGGCTTCGTTGTCGACCGTCTTCTTGAGACCCTCGCCGTACTCATGCCGTACTTTCCCCGCGAGGATGTAGAGCATCACCTCGAACCCGACATGGATGTGCGCATACGCGACGCCGCCCGGGGGAATGGTCGCCACGTTCATGGACAGCTTCTGCGAGCCCACATTCTCGGCCGAAAGCCCGATCTTGTAGGTGATCCCGTTCCAGTCGCGGCAGGTCTCGCTGGCCCGCAGGACCGAAATCCCGTCGTTGCCCTCGATTCGCGCCTTCAAGTTCTCGGCCATCTTGGACATGGGGTGCTCCGCACTGGGATTGGGGATTAGGGATCAGGGGTCTGGGGACTAGAGTCTGAGGTGGGCAATGTCGAGATTCGACTATCCTGCAAGCCGCTGATCCCCAACCCCTAATCCCGTTTCAAGGAACCAAAGCGACGATTCGTCAGTTACATTACAGTGTCGATCGTCAGTACAGTTTCGGGGGCGATCGGTTTCGACGGGTCTAGTGAGGAGATCGCTGCGTGCCCAGGTCCCCGGTGTCCTGGATAATCCTACTGGGAACTTTCAACTGCCAATTCTAACCTGGCAATGGCTGCTTAAGTAAAAGCTTCGGCTTTCGCTTAATGCACCTGCTCCGGTGGCAGCCCGCCTGAGGCGGCGCCGGAGTATCGCAAAGTCGGGCTGGCGCAGTGTGTCACTCCCGCGCACTGCGTGAGACTTTGGGAGATCGTTCGGCGGTGGGGTGGCTTGGCCCCTGCCGCCGGAGACATCAAGCCAAGTCTACGCACGTAGATGTGGTTTCGGATCGAGTCTCGGACCGGGGTTCGATTCCCCGCGCCTCCATGGCCGCAGATTGCGCTGAATGCGGCTGACAAAACGCTGACCTTTCCAGCAGTTCGGAGAGGTCAGCGTTTTTTTTCAGCTCTGTCAGCGTAGTCAGTGGCTATTGCGCGACTTTCTCCACCTCACTCCACGCCACCGGCGCAGTACCGTGTCCCCCGACAACCTTGTCGACCGCGATCCCCCGCGCCCGCACCGCCGCCACCAGCTCCCGTGCGAACACGGCATTCGGCGCCTGGCCTGGACCAAAGAGATCACTGTTGAATACCGTCTTCGCCGACGGGACGTACGCGATCAGCATGCCTTCCACGTGCGACGTGGGCGCATGGTACAGGACGATCCGCCCGCTGCCTTCGCCGATGGTCAGTGAATCCGTCATCGTGCGGACCTCGGGCACCCTGCCGCCGCGCGTCAGTGCATCGGGCGCTACGGTTTTCGCTGCCGACGCGATACCGCGCACATAACCGCCGTTGCGCGCGTGCGTGAGCACCGGCACCCCCGCCGCGAGATACCCGCGCAGCCCCGACGCATGGTCCCAGTGATGGTGCGTGTTCACCACCAGCGATACGGGCTTGGTGGGGAAGCGTGCCTTCAGCGTGTCCAGGACAGCGGCCGTGCGCTGGGTGCTGAACGGACCCTCGACCACAATCAGCTGGCTCGGCTGCTCGACCACCATCGAGTGATGCGTTCCACCCGCTACCCACCAGAGCCCCGGAGCGATCGAGGCGACCGTGGGCACCTGCGCCGGTGCCGCAGCGATGGCGCGTTGGGCGCGCGAGGAGATCGAATCCGGAATCGTGAACGCCGCGGCATCGGCCGGCCCCACGCGCGCTGCGGTGATTACCGTGTGCGACTGGATCCGGCCGTTGTACTCGACATCGATCTGCCTCGGCAGCTTGATCCCACCGGCGTCCTGCCAGCGGGTGTACCAGGTCGCGGTGCGCCGGTCGCCGAGGATCGGATCGTCCATCACGTGCTCGGTCATGAGCAGCAGGCCGGTCCGTGGGTCGAAGAACAGGTTGAGCGTGTCCGGCCCAGCAGCGTAGCTCACGCCGGCACCGGATTCCTCGCGGAGCGTGCGGGCGGGCAGGGCAGAGGTCCCGCCGGCCAGCGCGCTGGCTAAGAGCCGCTCGGGGGAGAGGCGCATGCCGCGCTCGGTGGTGCCGACGGTGGCGGGCGCATCCGCCGCCTGCCGGCCATCGGTCTCCAGTAGCCCGATTCCTCCAGCAGTGACACGACGTTGGCGCTGGACTCCACCAGTCAGCGGTCGCACTTCCTGCGTCAGCACTCGGCGCATCGCCCTGAGGTCGGTGACCGTCTGGCCGCTGGCAAACGTGGCCCGCGCCGGAGAGGCCGGCGTCTCTTCCTGGCCCAGCGCGAACGTCGCGGTATTGAAGTCGGCCGTGATGACCGACGCCGCAGTGAGTGCTGGTTCCCCTCCCATCGCGGCAATGGCCCGCGCGACCAGCTCGCGAGGCGCCTGCGCTGCTGCGGGGAGAACAAACGTGGCGAACAGGAGACCGAACGCGACGACGAGGCGTTTCATGGATGCGCTCCAGTGACGTGGGATGGTGGTTGAAGTCTGGCCGCGACGTCAGAGCTTCGCAAATATCCTACGTATTTCTCACTTCTCACTTCTCACTCTCACTTTCTCCTTTTGCAAGTCTTGATTCGTGCCTCGGCGTCCATCACTTTCACTCTGACTCGCGCCCGACGGCAATGTCAATGGATATCCTCGTCATCGAAGACGATCCTACCGTGCAGCAGGTCATCACCCGTGCCCTCGAGCGCAGCGGCTACATGGTGAAATGCGTCGACAATGGGCTCCAGGCTCTCGCAGAGTTGGGCGAGGCCCAGTTCCGCGCCATCGTCTGTGATGTCGGCTTGCCCTTCCTGGGCGGGAGGAGTCTCTTCGATCACATCAGGGAGGACTATCCGGACCAGGCGGTCCGCGTCCTCTTCGTGACGGGGATGGCCAATGATCCGGGAACTCGCAAGTTTCTGGAATCAACCGGCCAGCCCGTCCTGGCCAAGCCATTCGAAGTGACCGCCCTCATCAATGCGGTCCGCGCCATCGCGGACCACGGCGGCCGAACATCCAAGCCGGTGCCCAAACCCCCGATCTAGGGAGGCAGCAGTGGCCTCGACCCCAGAGCTGACCGCCGCGGACGAACGAATCGAGCGACTCGAGCACTCCCAGCGGCGACTGCAGCTCCAGGTCGTGGGTCTCTTCGCGCTGGTCATCGTCTTCGCGCTGTTCAATCTCACCCGGCGCCGCACCATTACCGCCAGCAACTTCGTCCTTGAAACCAACGGCCAGGTCCGGGCCGCGCTGTCCGCTGGAGCGGACGGTTCCCCCAGCCTGCTCCTCTCGGACGGCGCCGGCCGGATGCGCGCCGCGCTCCAGGTGACCGCCGAGGGGGTGCCGGCCCTCATATTGGGCGATGACAGCGGCCACGTCCGGGCCGTCATGGGGGTTCCGACCGACGGGGTCCCCAGCCTCGTCCTGCTGGCGGACAGCGGGAAAGTCCGCTACGTCACGCCGTGACTGGTGGGCTGCCCGCCTTAAGGCTTAGATTCTGGGCGCGACCTCAATCCCAGCTACCGATTCAACCTTCTGTCAGGAGTCTCAGGATGCGGATCTCGACGGTGATACAGCTCAGCCTCGCGGCGGCGCTCGTGGCCGCCCCGGCCCAGGCGCAGAAGAAGGGCGCCGTGGCGGCCGGCCCGATGGTCAGCGGCCCCGCAGCGCTCGCCGGCACGTGGACCGGCACCTTCACGAATGACGTCACCGCCAAGGGTGGCAGGCTCGTGCTCGTGCTCGCCGGCTCGGATGAGTCCGCCAGCGGCCAGCTCCAGCTGACCCCCACTGGTGGCAAGACGGTCATGGCCGAAGGCGCCGTGGCGCCCGCCCCAGTGAAGGGCAAGGCGGCGGCACCGGCCGGTGGCCTCGCGGTCACCGCGTCCAAGGTTGGCGACGAAAAGGTGAGCGGTAACATCGACGCCTCGTACTGGGATGGCGGCTGCAACTGCTCGGTCGTCTCGACGTTCGAAGGCGAGATCACCGGCAACACTATCGTCGGCACGATCTCGGCCCGCGATGCGCGCACCGGCAACTGGAGCTTCTCGTCGTTCACCGCCACCAAGGGTGCGGCAGCGAAGCGCTAGTCGCTCGATCTAATTCGATAGCAGGAAGCGCCGGGGCAGAAGCCCCGGCGCTTTTGCTTTCGGGTAACTTTCCCGTATGGATCTCGTCGCGCGCCTGCTGACCCATCTCAGGGACGTTGGGCTCTTTCCCGAACCGGGGTTAGCGCTCCTCGCCGTGAGCGGCGGCCCCGATTCGGTGGCGATGCTGGAGTTGCTTCACGCAATCGCTCCCGATCTCGGTCTCACGCTCGGGGTCGCGCACGTAGATCACGGGATCACCGCGGGAAGCGAGGACGTCGCCGAACAGGTCCTGGCCCTGGCCCTCCGCAAGAAGGTCCGCGGATACCTGCGTTTCGTCAGCCTCGGTCCCGATGGCTCGGAAACCCGCGCCCGCGAAGAGCGTTACCGGTTGCTCCGCGAGGTCCAGGAAGAAATCGGCGCGCGCTATCTCGTCACCGCCCACCACGCCGACGACCAGATCGAAACCACGCTCCTGCGTTTTCTACGGGGGAGTGCCCCCGCGGGGCTAGCAGGGATCCAGCCGATCGGCCCCGACGGCCTCGTCCGCCCGCTCCTCCCGTTTACAAGAGCGGAACTGGCGGAGTGGTTCAGTTCCCTCGCACCTCGCACCTCGCACCTCGCACCTCTCTTCACCGATCCAGCTAACGCGGACAGTCGTCACGACCGTTCGTTCGTGCGGCACCGCATCCTCCCGGTGCTTCGGGAGCGTTTTCCCCGACTCGATGCGAATCTCCTGGATGGGCAGTCGCACGCGGCCCGCGACCGCGAGGCGTGGGCCCAGCTGCTGCGTGTCCTTCCGGGTCTCGATTTGCGTGTCGGTGAGGCGAGCGCGGACGTTGCTCGCACTCCGCTCCGGGCGTATGATAAAGCATTGTCCGAAGGGCTCTTGCGTGCAGTCGCCCGCGAGGCCGGATGCGTGATCGGACCCGGGCGGGCCCGCAAGCTCGCGGAGCTCGCCGAAACCGGGTCCAGTGGCCGAGTCGTACAGCTGGGTGAGGAATGGGAAGCCGAGCTGGTTTTTGACCGGCTGCGCATCGCGCGGCACGTCACCCACGAGTCGCCCGGCGCCGCCGGCTGGGGCCAGGGCGAGGCGGGGTCGGTTTCCTGGGGACGCTGGGAGATCAGCTGGCATCCGGAGCCGGCAGGCGTGAGTCCGCGTGGCGGATTCACGACGTGGATCAGCGAGGGACCGGGTGAAGTGCGGGGTCCTCGTGGCGGGGACCAGCTCGTCCCGTTAGGCGGGGTCGGCCACCGGTCGGTTCACCGGTTGCTCATGGAGGCACGGGTGCCACGAAGTGAGCGGGTGGAGTATCCAGTTCTCGTGCGGGATGGGGAGCCGCTCTGGCTCCCGGGCGTGTGTCGCGCCGCTGCCGCAGTGCCCGAGCCCGGCCGAGTCGCATTGAGGATCGATGCCCGCCGCGCTTGAGCTCGACAAGCAGGTCTTCAGCACGGAGAGGATCGCCCAGCGGGTCAAAGAGCTGGGGCGCGATATCGATCGCCACTACCAGACCGGCGACCTGCTGGTCCTCGGCCTGCTCAAGGGAAGCTTCATCTTCCTGGGCGACCTGGTGCGGAACATCCCGCGCCCGCTACAGGTTGATTTCCTGGTAGCCACGTCCTACGGCGCCGGGATGACAACTTCGGGGGATGTGCGGTTGCTGTACGATCCGGAGACCGAGCTCCGGGGTAAGCATATCTTGCTGGTGGAGGACATCGTCGATTCGGGGAACACGCTGAATCGGCTGGTGCAGCTGCTCCGCGGGCGGGGCCCGCAGAGTATCGAGATCTGTGCGCTGCTGCACAAGCGGATCGCACCGGCGCTGGAAGTTGAGCCGCGGTTCGTGGGGTTTGACGCGCCGCCGCTGTTCCTGGTGGGATACGGCCTCGATCACGCAGAGGATTATCGCCACCTTCCTTTTATCGCTAGCCTCAAGGACACCGAAGAATAGATGGCTGACCGCATCCCGCCGAATCGAAAGTTCAGCTGGGGGACCGTGAGCCGTAACCTGGTCTTCTGGCTTCTCATCGTGCTCGTGCCCATTGCGTTCTACCAGATGGTCGGCGCCGGGCGCGAGCAGTACCTCGACGTCTCCTATTCGACGTTCAACCAGCAGGTCGATCTGGGCAACGTCGAAAAGGTCGAGATCACCAGCGGCAAGTTTGTGCGGGGTACGCTCCGCTCGCCGGTGGCGGTCGAGAACCGCAAGGTCGAGCGCTTCAGCGTCGTCCTGCCGATCCAGGATTCCGAGGAGTTCATCAAGCGCCTCGAGGCCAAGGCTATCCCGATCGAAGCCAAGGAGCCCAAGCCCTCGTTCGGCGCCGTGTTCATCCAGCTCCTCCCGTGGGTCGTGCTGATCGGCCTCTGGCTCTTCTTCTTCCGCCAGGTACAGGCCGGCGGCAACCGGGCGTTCGCGTTCGGGAAGTCCAAGGCCAAGATGCTCACCGGCGACACGCCCAAGATCACGTTCGCGGACGTGGCGGGAGCGGATGAAGCCAAGGTGGAGCTCCAGGAAATCATCGAGTTCCTCAAGGACCCGCAGAAATTCCAGCGCCTCGGCGGACGCCTGCCGAAGGGCGTGCTGCTCGTGGGACCGCCGGGAACCGGCAAGACGCTGCTCGCCAAGGCCGTGGCCGGCGAAGCGGGACGGCCGTTTTTCTCGATGTCCGGCTCCGATTTCGTTGAAATGTTCGTGGGCGTCGGCGCTTCCCGCGTGCGCGACCTCTTCGAGCAGGGCAAGGCGCACGCCCCCTGCATCATCTTCATCGACGAGATCGACGCGGTCGGCCGCCATCGCGGCGCCGGCCTGGGCGGTGGTCACGACGAGCGCGAGCAGACCCTGAACCAGCTGCTGGTCGAGATGGACGGCTTCGAATCCAACGAGGGTGTCATCCTCATCGCGGCCACCAACCGACCCGACGTGCTCGATCCGGCGCTGCTCCGTCCCGGCCGCTTCGACCGCCAGATCGTGGTGGACATGCCGGACGTGCGTGGCCGCGAGATGATCCTCCGTGTGCACTCGCGGAAGATCCCGCTCGGGGATGACGTAAAGCTGGAAGTGCTCGCGCGCGCCACGCCGGGACTCGCGGGCGCGGACCTTGCCAACATCGTCAACGAGGCGGCGCTGCTCGCCGCGCGGCGCAGCAAGTCGCGCGTGGACATGCTCGATTTCGAGGACGCGAAGGACAAGGTGATGCTGGGCGTGGAGCGGAGAAGCCTGGTCCTGACCGACGAGGAGCGGAAGCTCACCGCGTACCACGAGGCCGGTCACGCGCTGGTCAGTGTCCGGGTGCCCGGCCAGGATCCCATCCACAAGGTGACGATCGTCCCGCGCGGCCGCGCGCTGGGCATCACCTTCTCCCTGCCGGAGGAGGACCGTCACAACTACACGAAGGAGTACATCCACGGCCGGCTGGCGATGGCGTACGGCGGAAGAGTCGCGGAGGAATTGATTTTTGGCGCGGAGAAGGTCACCACCGGTGCCGCGCAGGACATCCAGCAAGCGACTGAGATGGCGCGTCGCATGGTGACGCAATTCGGCATGAGCGACGCCATCGGTCCGATCGCGGTGGGTGAGCGAGAGCACCAGGTGTTCCTGGGCCGCGAGATTTCCCAGCGCCTGGAAGTCTCGGACAAGACCGCCGAGATGGTGGACACCGAGGTGAAGCGCATCCTGGACGAGGCGTTTCAGCGGGCGCGGGAGATCCTCACGGCGAACATGGAATTCCTGCACCGCATGGCGAACACGCTGCTCGAGCGGGAGACTATCGACCGCGAGGAAGTGGAGCTGATCGCCGCGGGCAAGAGCCTGCCGCCTCGGCCGCCCGCGATCGTGGCGGCACCCCCGGCCGATCGTCCCGCGCCGCCCGAGAAGGTCTCGCGTCCGCACGGCGGGCCGATCCTGGGAGCACCCCCGGCAGAACCGGCCGGGGCCTGATCAGAGATCCTTCGCTGCGCTCAGGATGACGGGCCGCGAATGGCAGACCGCGCGCGGAGTAGTCTCGCTGGCGCGGCCCGTCATCCTGGGCATTCTCAACATCACGCCTGACTCATTCAGCGACGGGGGCCAGTTCCTGGACCCCGTCGCTGCTTTGCGTCAGGCCGAGTCACTCATCGCCGACGGCGCGGACATCCTCGACCTCGGCGCCGAGTCGACGAGGCCGGGACGGCCGGAGCCGGTGTCCGCCGAAGAGGAATGGCAGCGATTGGGGCCGGTCCTCCGCGATCTGGCCTCGCGATTCCCACAGATTCCGCTGAGCGTCGACACCGTGAAGTCCGAGACCGCGAAGCGGGCGGTGGAGCACGGAGCCGCGATCATCAATGATGTCTCGGGTCTCCGGCTCGATCCCGCGATCGGTGACGTCGCGGCGAAGAGCGGGGCAGGGCTCATCCTCATGCACTCCCGTGGGTCGGTAAGCGAGATGGCCACGTACGACCACGCGAAGTACGAGGATGTGGTGGGCGAGGTCGTCAGCGAGCTGCAAGCCAGTGTGAAGGCGGCCCGGCAACGGGGCGTGAAGGATGAGCAGATCGTCCTCGACCCCGGGCTCGGCTTTGCCAAGCGCCCTGAACAGAACTTCTCCGTGCTCAGCCGGATCGACACGATCCGGGCAGCCGGCTATCCGGTGCTGGTGGGACCGTCCCGGAAGCGTTTCCTCGCCACCGGAAGCAACGCCCCCGCCGATCGCGACGTCGCGACCGCCGCGGCTTGCGTGGCAGCGTATTTTCTGGGGGCAGGATTGTTCCGCGTGCACAACGTGCGGATGGTCCGGGAAGCCCTCACGGTGGCGCAGGCGATTCGGAAGGGGTGAATGGAGCTCGAGCAATTCCGCTTTCTGATTCCCGGCTGGCGCGACGTCATCGAAATCCTGATCGTCGCGGTGGTCATCTATCGCCTCCTCCTGTTCCTCGCCGCAACGCGCGCGCTCCAGATTCTTCTCGGTCTTGTGGTACTCGCGGTCGCCTATTTCCTGGCGCTCGCGCTCCGGTTCAACATGATCGCCACGCTGCTGGGGGTCGTGTTCACCTACGGCGCGTTCGCGGCGATCGTCGTGTTCCAGCCGGAGCTGCGCCATGCGCTCGCGCGGCTGGGCCGTTCCCGGGCGGTGGACTTCTTTTCCACCGACGGCGATCGCCAGACACCGGACGAGGTGGCCGACGCGGTCGAGCGGCTCCAGCGCAGCGGCACCGGTGCCCTCATCGCGGTCGAGCGGGACGTGACGCTCCACGACTTCATCGAGTCGGGCACGGACTTGCGCGCCGCCGTTTCGGCCGATCTCCTCACGACGATCTTTACGCCGTACTCGCCGCTGCATGACGGGGCCGTGGTGATCCGCGGCGACCACATCGTGGCCGCGGGGTGCGTGCTGCCGCTTACCCAGTTTCCCATCGCCGACAAGTCGCTGGGGACGCGCCACCGCGCGGCACTCGGTCTCTCCGAGGAAACCGACGCAATCGTCGTGGTCGTGTCGGAAGAGACGTCGCGTATTTCCGTGGCGAGCCGGGGCCTGCTCCAGCGCGGCCTGACTCCGGAGCAGGTGCGCGAGGTGCTGGCCGGCCGGCTGTCCCTCGCGCTCGCCACCTCCCAGGACGAGGCCGGTACCACCTGACCGCCATTTCGCCCGCCGCAGCCGACCCCAACGATCCCCGCGCCGACACCCGGCGGCTCCGTATCGCCGCCGCGATAATCTTCGCGACGGTGCTCGCCGGATACGTCTGGACCCTCGCGCCATCGGTCACCTTCTGGGACGCGGGCGAATTCATCGCCGCGTCCCGCATCCTGGGCATCCCCCATCCGCCCGGCACGCCGCTGTTCCTGCTGATCGCGCATGTCTGGGGCGAGCTGCTGCGCGTCGGCGAATTCGCCTGGCGCACCAACCTGCTGGCCGCCGTCTTCAGTGCCGGTGCGGCCACCTGGTTCTTCCTGCTGGTGGCGCGCACGCTCCCGGGTGATGACCCGGTCGCCCGTTACGGCGGGGCCGCGGCGTCGGCCTTCCTGTCCGCCTTTGTCTTCACGGTCTGGCAGAACTCCAACGAGACCGAGGTCTACATGGTCGCGACGTTCAGCATCGCCGCGATCTGCTACCTCGCCTTTCTCTGGCGGCAGGCGAGAGGCACGGAGCGCGCCCCGCACATCCTGCTCCTGTGCATCTATGTCGGCGCCGCGTCGGTGGGGAATCACCTGCTTGGCCTGCTGGTTGGGCCCGCGCTCATCGGGTTCATGTGGCACGTCCAGCGCAGCTATCCGCTC